>JAIUYB010000442.1 GCA_020216625.1 Desulfarculus sp. | reverse complement strand
ACCAAGGGGAAGTAGACCATTTGGGTGTTGGGCTCGTGGTGGTAGCCCATCACCTCGCCCAACTGGGGGGGGAGGTCCCAATGCTCGGCCAGGGCCATCCCGATCTGGCCATGGTCCAGGTCAAGGGCTTTCTCGGCGGCGCGATAAGACAGCTTTTCATTGATAATCAAATTCTTGAGCGTTTCGACCTCGTCGGGATAAAAGGCGGCCAACACCACCTTGCCCAGGTCGTGCAACAGCCCCCCGGTGAAGGCCGAGTCGCGCGGCACCAGATTGGTTTCCTCGGCCACCAAGCTAGCGGCGTCGGCCACGGTCAGGGAGTGCAACCAGAGCAACTCGGCCGCGTTCTGGTTGCGGAAGGAGCTGGGGTGCAGGAAACCCATCAGGCTGGCGCCCAGGCAGATGTTGCGGATTTCCTCGTAACCCAAGGCCACCACCGCCCGGCTGATGGTGACGATCTGATGACGGTAGCCGTAGTAGGCCGAGTTGGCCACCGCCAGGACCTTGGAGCTCAGCGCCTGATCGTGGGTGATAATTTTTTCAAGGTCTTGGGCGGAGCTCCGCTCATCATTGAGCAGGGCCAGGATCTGGCTCAGAACGGGAGGCAAGGTGGGAACATATCGAATTCCCTTGATAAAGCGATGCGACATTTCACAATCCATCGTGAAGCCGGAGTTGGCGCATTCACGAACACTTTGGACGATTCCACCGCTGGAGTCAACATGTGACTAATGTTATTAACCCTAGGCAATTCCCTCACAATAGTTGATACTTGTTCGGGAATGCCCCCCGTCGGGCTTGGGCGAAGGCCTCGGCCCCCTGGTTTAGGCGGGCGGGGCTCAGGCGGGGCAGGTCCCGCGCCACAATTTCTACTATAATCACGCCATGTTGCCGCAGGCTCTCCACCTGATCCGCGTAGTGCTGTCGCCGGGCGGCGTCAATCGCCTGGCGTTGCAGCCGCCAGGCGGCCAGGGGTTTGCCCAGGGCGCCCAGCGGCGGTCCCTCCAAGCTGGCTGAGGGCAGCAGGTGCACCACCAGGCTGGCCGCATGGAAGTGCCGCGCGGCGGCCACCAGGGGGGCCTTGTCCACCAAGCCGCCGTCCAGGAGCAGCCCGCCGGCGTGGGGCACCGCCGCGAAGAGCAGGGGCACCGCCCCGCTGGCCCGCACCGCCGGAGCCAGGAGGCCGCGGGTGAGCACCACCCGCTGGTTGCTGACCAAGTCAAGGGCCACCATCAGACAGCCCTTGGGACATTCCTCGAAGGTGCGGCAGGGCAGGGACTCCTCCACCCGGCGCTGGAAGGCCTCGCCGGCCAGCCAGCCGGTGCGGCCGCGCAGCCCTCCCATCAGCCAACGCAGGCATTGAAGCGCTGAAGGCGGGTCCCAGAAATCGGCGCGTCGCAGCCGGTTGAATCCCTCTAGCATCTCCAGGGGCGACATGCCGGCGGCGGCGTAGGCCGCCACCAAGGCGCCGGAGCTGGCGCCAGCGTAGGCGTCGGGCTCCACCCCCTGATCGGCCAAGCCCTGGAGAAAGCCGGCGTGGGCGAAGAAGCCGAAATAGCCAGAGGACATCACCGCCACCAAAGGGCGGGGAAGGGCGCTGAGCTCGGTCATAAGATCATTTAATTAGCCTATATAGGCATAATATTAATGTTATGGATTAGACGAGGTTCCCTTGTTCATCCAGGGGCAGGGGGCGCCCCTTGCGATAGGCCAGGGCCTGTCCCGCCGCCAAGGACCGGCCGTCCTCCTGCCAGACTCGGCAGTCGTAAAGCGCGGTCTTGCGGGTGGCGTTGATTTCCTTGGCCTCGGCCAGAACCCGCGCGTCGGCCTGGGCCGGGGCCAGGTAGTTGATGTTCAATTGCAGGGCCACCGCCACCTCGCCGTGGGCGTTGCAGGCCAGCTGGAAGGCCTCGTCCAGGAGCGAAAACACCGCACCCCCGTGCATCATCCCGAAAATGTTGCACAGTTCCGGGCTGAACCTCATGGCCACCTTGGCGTAGCCGGGCTGGATATCCAGCACCTCGATGCCCATCTTGCGGCGGTAGGGCTCCTGCTGGCTGCGGGCCCAGAGCTTGGCCAGGGCGTCGGCGGACATGTCTCTCCTCCCTGGTTGGTGATTATGGCCGAGTTAAGATAACATGGCAGCCAGTCAAGGAGGCGGATTTTGCCCAAGCGACCGCAACGCCGGCCCCAGGTGCCGGCCCCCGAGGAAGAAGTGGTGCGGGTCGAGCTGCACGACCAGGCCGTTGGTGGCAGCGGCCTGGGACGCCTGGCCGACGGACGGGTGGTCTTCGTGCGCGGCGGTTTGGCTGGCGAGACGGTGCGAGCTGGCATCCTGCGCCGGCGCAAGGACTACGCCGAGGCCGAGCTTCAGGAGGTGTTGACACCCTCGCCCCAGCGGGTGGAGCCGGCCTGCCCGGTCTATGGCCGCTGCGGGGGCTGCGACCTGATGCAGCTGGACTATGCCGCCCAGGTGGAGGCCAAGGCCGGCTGGGTGGTCCGGGCCTTGCGCCGGCTGGAGGGACTGCCTCAGGCCCAGGTGTTGGCCTCGCCCCGGCAATGGGGCTATCGCAACCGGGTGCGCATGCAGCTCAAGCAAGGCGTCCCCGGCTTTTTCGCTCGCCAGAGCCACCAATTAGTCCCGGTGAAGTCCTGCCCGGCGGCCGCCGCCGAGATCAACCGCATCATACCGGAGCTTTCCACCGCCCTGGCCGAGCCGCCCTGGAGCGACTGCCGCTGGGTGGAGATCCTGGCCGGCGATGAGGGACCGGCCTTTCTCACCCTGGACTGGCCCTGGGAGGAGCCGCCCGCGGACCTGGATGAGGTGGCCTCGGCCCTGGGCGCGGCCGGGATCCGCCTGGCCGGCCCCGAGGGCCTGGAGCCCTGGCCCCTGCGTCCGGAGACCGGGCTGATTTATCACGAAGGCGACGGTCTGGCCCTGCGCGCCTTCCCTGGTCATTTCAGCCAGGTCAACTGGGCCGGCAACGCCCTGTTGATCCAGACGGTGCGAGAGGCGGCCGCCGGGTCGGAGCCGGGCGCGGCTCTGGACCTCTACGCCGGCGGCGGCAACTTCAGCCTGCCGCTGATGTCCGCCGGCTGGCGGGTGACGGCGGTGGAGGGGCAGGAGGAGGCGGCCCAGGCCTGTTTTGTCCAGGCCGGCTGGGCTGGTCTGGCCGAGCGCCTCCAGGTCCGGGCCCAGGCCGCGGACCTGGCCCTGGGGC
>JAIUYB010000441.1 GCA_020216625.1 Desulfarculus sp. | reverse complement strand
GGGCCACCAGCGAGAGGTTGTTGAGGCTGAAGCCCAACAGGTACATCACCCCGAAAGTGCCCACCAGGGACAACGGAGCCGCCACGCTGGGGATGGCGGTGGCCGGCAGGTTGCGCAGGAACAGGAAGATCACCAGCACCACCAGGAACACCGCCAGCATCAGCTCGAACTGCACATCGGCCACCGAGGCCCTGATGGTGGTGGTGCGGTCGGTGAGCACCGAGACCTTGATCGTCGGCGGCAGGGCGTTTTGGAGCTGGGGCAAGAGCCGCTTGATGCGGTCCACCACCTCGATGACGTTGGCCCCGGGTTGGCGCTGAATGTTGACGATCACCGCCGGCGAATCGTTCATCCAGGCCGCCTGGCGCACGTCTTCGGCCCCGTCGATCACCTCGGCCACGTCCGCCAGACGCACTGGCGCGCCATTGCGGTAGGCCACGATCAAGGGCAGGTATTCGGCCCCGCTGAAGAGCTGGTCGTTGGCCCCGATGATGTAGGACTGCTGGGGGCCGTCGAAGCCGCCCTTGGCCTGGTTGACGTTGGCCGCGGCCAGGGCCGTGCGCAGGTCCTCCAGGGTCAGGCCATAGGAGGCCAGGGCCAGGGGGTTGGCGTGGACCCGGACCGCCGGCTTCTGCCCACCGCTGATGCTGACCAGGCCCACTCCCGGAAGCTGCGATATCTTCTGGGCGAAGCGCGTGTCGGCCAGATCCTGGACCCGGGGCAGGGGCAGGGCCTCGGAGGTCAGCGCCAGAGTGAGGATGGGGGCGTCGGCCGGGTTGACCTTGCTGTAGACCGGCGGGGCGGGCAGATCCTTGGGCAGATAGGTGAAGGCCGCGTTGATGGCGGCCTGGACCTGTTGCTCGGCCACGTCCAGGCTCAGCTCCAGGGTGAACTGCAAGGTGATGATGGAACTGCCGCTGGAGCTGGTGGAGGTCATCTGGGTCAGGCCCGGCATCTGGCCGAACTGGCGCTCCAGGGGCGAGGTGACCGAGGAGGCCATGACCTCGGGGCTGGCCCCGGGATAGAAGGTGCGCACCTGGATGGTGGGATAGTCCACCTGGGGCAGGGCCGACACCGGCAGTTGCTGGTAGGCCACCGCGCCGGCCAGGAGGATGGCCACCATCAACAGCGTGGTGGCCACCGGACGCAGGATGAAGATGCGAGAGAAGTTCATTTCCCCGGCCTCGGCCCCGACCCGTCGCCGGCGGCCCTGACCTCCACCTTCGCGCCCTCCCGCAGGCGCTCGGCCCCGTCGATCACCACCATCTCGGATGGAGCCAGACCCTCGCCGATCACGGTCTGGCCTCCGCCGCCCGGACCGATCTTGACCAAACGCAGGGTCACGCTCTGGTCATCCTTGACCACCCAGACGAATGGCCCCCGGGGGCCGCGCTGGATGGCGGGGGTGGGAACCGTTACCGCGCCGGCGATGGTTTCCACCAGCAGGCGCACGTTCACGAACTGGTTGGGGAAAAGCTCGTGGCCGTCGTTGGCGAACCGGGCCTTGAGCTTGACGGTGCCGGTGCTGGTGTCGATCTGGTTGTCCACCGTCAACAACTCGCCCTCGGCCAGTTTTCGCCGTTGCTCGCGGTCATAGATCGCCACCGCTGGCCGCTCCTGGGCCCGGAAACGGGCCAGAACCCGGGGCAGGTCGTCCTCGGGGATGGCGAAAACCACGCTGATGGGCCGGATCTGGGTGATGACCACCAGGCCGCCGGCGTCGCTGGCCCGGATCATGTTTCCCGGGTCCACCAGGCGCAGCCCCACCCGCCCATCCACCGGCGCGGTGATCTCGCAATAGGTCAGTTGCAGCCTGGCATTGTCGATCAGTCCCTGGTCGGTCTTGACCGCGCCCTCGTACTGGCGCACCAGGGCCTCCTGGGTGTCGGACTGCTGGCGGGGGATCAGATCCTGGTCGGCCAACTCACGATAACGCTTGGCGTCCAGGCGTGCGTTATGCAACAGGGCCTGGTCGCGGGCCATCTGGCCCTGGGCCTGGGTGAGCTGGACCTCGTAGGGCCTGGGATCGATGCGCGCCAGCAACTGACCCCGCTTGACCTCCTGCCCCTCTTGGAAACGCACCTCCATGAGTTGGCCATCGACCCGCGACTTGACGGTGACGGTTTGCAGGGGGGTCACCGTGCCCAGGGCGTCCAGGTGGACCGGGAGGTCGCCGAGGCGGGCCGGGGCGGTGGTCACCATGGCGGGCGGCAGTGACCGGGCCTTGCCGTTTTTCTCGGTGGCCGATTGGGCATTGACGACGAAAAGATAGGCCCCGGCCGCGACCAGGAGGCACAACGCCCCCACCCCCAGCCAACGCCGCCGGTTTTGGGCCCCGCCTGGCCTTCCCTGGTCCTTTTCCGGACCCGCAACGCTTGACATGATCCCGCCCCGCCGTGGTGGTGATGCGCTGGTCAGCCCTGGCGGCCGCGCCCCAAGGCGCGCTCCAGGTCGGCCAGGGCCTGCAATTTAAGGTAGATCGCCTGGACCAGGTTGCCCTGGGCCTGGGTGTGGAGATTCTGGGCGTCGCTGTATTCCACCTGGCTGCCCGCCCCCACCCGCCAGCGGTTGTCGGCCAGCTCCAGGTTTTCCTTGGCCTGGCGCAGGGCCACCCGCGCGGTCCGGGTGGCCTCGCTGGCCTGCTTGACCCGCAGCCAGGCGGTCGCCACCTCCTGACGCACGCTCAGCTCGATGGAGCGCGTCTGGGCCTGGAGCTTGCGCAGACCGGCCTTGGCCTCGCTCACCGCGCCTTGGGTGCGCATCCCATTGAACAAGGGCCAATTCAGGCTGGCCCCGACCACCCAGCCTTCCTGCAAGGGAAAGTCGCTGCTCTCGTAGCCCCAGTTGGCGTTGGCGTTGAGGCTGGGCCAATAGCCGCCTTGGGCCGATTGCAGCTGGGCCTGGGCCCCCAAAAGCTGGGCCCGCAGCGAGGCCACTTCCGGCCGCTGGCGCAGGGCCTCCTGGATCAGTTCCTCCTGGGGCTCCAAGGCTTCCACCGACTCCGGAACCTTGGCCAGCCGATAGGGGCCCTCGATCGGCGGGCCTCCCAGGACGGTTTCCAGGTTCAGGCGGGCGGTATCCAGGGCGAAGCGGGTCTGGATGAGCTGCAACTGGGTGTTGGCCACCGCCACCTCGCTGTTGGTGACGTCCAGCTTGGCCTTCACCCCCACCCGACGGAAGGCCTGGGCTTGGGCCAGGTGCTCCTCCTGCACTTTGAGCGCGCTC
>JAIUYB010000440.1 GCA_020216625.1 Desulfarculus sp. | reverse complement strand
CTTCATCCTGAGCGGGTTCTTGATCTACACCACCATCCAACGCAAGCGGACTGGCTTTTGGCGTTTCTTGCGCAATCGCTACTGGCGGCTGCTCCCAGCGCTGTTGGTGGTGAACCTGCCCTTGATCGCCACGCAGGCCAAGAACCTACCCGACGTGATCGACAACCTGCTCTTATTGGGTCTTTTCCCGGGCACCGAACTGTATAACGCGGTGGAGTGGGCCCTGACCTATCAGCTCTACTTCTATGGCCTGGCCGCGGTCTGGTTCATCACCCTGGCCGAATGGCGCTTCGCCCAGGGCTGGGTTTTCTACTGGCTATTGGCGGCGGCCATCTACATCCAGCACCAGACCGGAATCTTCGGCCCCACCGGGGTGCCGCGCTTCATGTCCATGATCTGGGGAGTGGGACTGGCCAAGCTCTATGGCTCGCCCAAGCTCTGGCCCAAGGTGGGTCCGCGCCTGGCCTGGGCCTGGCCCCTGGGAATCGCGCTGGTCTATGCCGCCCGCTGGTACTGGTCCGGCCACGCCGGCGAGATCATCCACGGTCGTTGGCAGTGGGCGGCCTACTTCTCCTGCGTGGACCTGGGCTTTCTGCTGACCATCGCCGCGCTTCTGGCCAACCAGGGCCTGGGTCGGAGAGTGCTAGGTTGGCGTCCGTTGCGAATCATGGGCAGTGTCAGCTATTCGGCTTTCCTGATCCATGGGGTGTGGGCCATCCCCCTGGCCCATTTGCTGGTCAGGACCCTGGCCCCTGGCTTCGATGTCCTGGCGATGCACTGGTTGGCCAGTCTGGGCCTGACCATCATCATTTCGATTTTCCTCTACGCCTTTTTGGAGCGGTCCTATTTCAGGCCCGCTCCCCAAAAGAATTGAGCCGTTCCATCCGGACCCGGCTCCCGGGCCGGGTGCGGATGGCGGCGATTTAAAGATGACCGGAGGGGATGAGGAGACCCGACCGCCTCAATCCAACCGGATCACGGCCACGTTCTTGCCGACCCAATCCAGGGGCAGATAGATCCGGCCGCTCTGGCCGCTCTTGCTCACCCGCTTCTGCACCACCTCGCTGCCGGTGATGGTGAAACGGGCCAGGCGGTTGGAATCGGGCGCGGAGGGCACGGGCTTGTCTTGGGTGGCCAGCGTCACGGCCTGAGTGGAGCGCATCGGGCATCCTTTCTCCTGAGGGTCCATGGACCTGGCCGGGGGGCGGGCCCGGTCGCCATTTTCTGGCGACGGTTCAGGCCGCGTCACTCTGCTGTTTGCGCCTCTCCTCGTCGCGGATCTCGCGCCGCAAGAGCTTGCCGACCTTGGATTTGGGCAACATGTCCCGGAACTCGATGTAGGACGGCACCTTGTAGGGGGCCAAGCGGTCGCGGCAATAGCGAATCAGCTCGGTGGCGGCCACGCCCTTGGCGTCGTCCTTGAGCACCACGATGGCCTTGATGCGCTCGCCCACCTTCTTGTCCGGCACCCCCACCACACAGGCCCCCACCACCACCGGGTGGTCCTGCAGGATGGCCTCGATCTCCGAAGCCGAGACCCGGTATCCCTTATGCTTTAGGATGTCTGCCGAACGCTCGACATAGATGATGTTGCCATCCGCGGCCAAGCGTACATAATCACTGGTGCGGTAATAGACGGCGCCATTGAGGCGGATGAAGGAGCGTTCGGTCTCGTCGGGTCGGTTCAGGTATTCCTTCATGGCGTGGGCCGAGGTGACCAAGAGCTCGCCCACCTCTCCCGGTGGCACCTCCTCCATGGTGGCCGGGTCCACCACCTTGACCTTGCGCGAGGGCAAGGGCACGCCCACGCACATGGGCTCTGGCTCGCCCGCGTCCAGCCGGCTGTAACAGACGTGGCCGGCCTCGGTGGAGCCGTAGACCTGGAAGATGGGCACTCCCACCCGCTCCTTCCAGCGGGCCAGCACCTCCCGGGGCAGGGCGTCGCCACCGCAATAGCAATAGCGCAGGGAGCTGAGATCGTAGGTCTCCTGACGGTCGTTCTCCAGGATCATGCGGTACAGCGCCGGCACCCCCAGCATCCAGCGGACCTTGTAGCGCTGGATGGCGTCCAGGATGGCGTCCACCATGGGTTGCGGCATCAGCACCGTGGTGTTGCCCAGGTTAAGGCCCACCGCCATCATCAGGCCCAGGGCCATGATGTGGAACAAGGGATTGATGGCGATGTAGACATCGCCGCCCTCCAGGACATGGCCCTTGAAGACGTGGTCGCTGATGTCGTTGACGTAGGAGACGTGGCCCCAATGGTTGCCCGGCACACCCTTGGGCAAGCCGGTGGTGCCGCCGGTGTAGAGGATGTAGGACAGGTCGGCCACGGGATCGATGCTTGGCCAGTCTCGGCAAGGCGCGCTCTTCAAGAGCGCCTTGAACCAGACCGTCTCCGGCCCGCCCTTGACCGTGCCCGAGGGGGCCTTGTCGAACATCAGGGCCACCAGACGTTTGGGCGCGCAGACCAAATCCATGATGTTGGTGACCACGATCCGCTCCAAGGGCGAGTCGGCCATGATCTCCCGCACGTAGCCGTAGTTGGTGTCGTGGCACACGATCAGCTTGGCGTTGGCGTCGCGCACCATGTATTGGATCTCATGGCTGGTGTAGATGGGCGAGACCAGCACCGTGACCGCGCCCAGCTTCTGGGCGGCCAGGAAGGCGATGACGAACTGGGGGCTGTTGCTAAGGTATAGTACGATGCGGTCACCCTTCTTGACCCCCTGCTGACGCAGGCCGCCGGCGAAGCGGTCGACCAGCTCCTTGAGCCGGGCGTAGCTGAACTTGTCGCCCAGAAACACCAGGGCCGTCCGCTGGGGGTGCTGGGCCGCCGCCGCCTCGAAGCGGGTGAAGGTGCATTCGCTGTCCACCGCCATCCTCCCGGTCAGTTGCCGAAATAGGCCGAGCGCACGTCGGGGTTGTCCATCAGCTCCTCGCGGCCGCCCTCCACCACCGCCGACCCGTTCTCCAAGATGTAGCCGTAGTCGATGATGGGCATGATGGGCCGGGCGTACTGCTCGGAGACGATGATGGCCGTGCCGCGCTGGTCACGAATCTCCTTGATGCTCTTGGCCAGCCAATACTGGATGGCCGGCGAAAGGCCCAACAGGGGTTCGTCCAGCAAGAGCAGCTTGGGCTGGGCCATCAAGGCCCTGCCGATGGCCAACATCTGTTGCTCGCCGCCGGAAAGGAATCCGCCCAGGCGGGTCTTGAGCTTGGTCAGCG
>JAIUYB010000439.1 GCA_020216625.1 Desulfarculus sp. | reverse complement strand
AGGTCGATCTCGGTCACGTCGGCCTTGTTGCCGAAGCTGATGAACTTGGAGAAGCCGATGTTGCGCCCGGCGGCAACGTCCAGGACCGCGGTGCACAGCGCGCCGGACTGGGAGATGAAGGCGATGTTGCCCGGCCGCGGCATCTTGGTGGCGAAGCTGGCGTTCATGGATACGTCATGGTCGGTGTTGATGACGCCCAGGCAGTTGGGGCCCACCAGGGGGATGTTGGCCCGGTTGGCCGCCTCCTTCAGACGCCTTTCCAGCTCCACTCCCGCGCCGCCGACCTCCTTGAAGCCGGCGGTGATGACCACCGCGCCCTTGGCCCCGATCTGCCCGGCCTGGTTCAGGGTGTCGATGGCCGCCTCGGGGGGCACCACGATCACCACCAGGTCCACCGGGTCGGGCACGTCCACCAGACGGGGATAGGCCTTGACGCCCTGGATGGAGCGCGCCTTGGGATTGATGGGGAAGAGCACTCCCTGGTAGCCGCCGTAGATGAGGTTGGAAAAAACCGCCAGCCCCACGCTGCCCTTGCGGTTGGTGGCCCCCACCACCGCTATGGAAGCTGGATTGATGATCTTGCTGATGTCCTTGGCCATGGTTTTTCGCTCCAGTGCGGATTTACCTTCGTTAGCGGGGTCCGGCCGCCTTTGGCCTGACCAACTGCGAGAATCAAGTTTATCCGCTTCGACTGGCCTGGCAACCAATTGTCATATTTAGCTATATTGCGGCTATACCGCTTCTCTGCCTCACGACATGCCTTTGCTCCACCGCCGGATTTGGTAAAACCAAATTACCTTCGGTTGATCTTGACTAATATTTTAGGCATGGCGCGCGGACGGGGAAAGATGAGCCCAACCTCATTGCTGGCTGGCGGCCGCCTCAATTTCGCGGCGCGATTGGGCCCAAGCCGCTTTAGGGAAAAGGCCCTAGGCCCTGGCTGGCGAATCCAGGCAGGGCTCGGCGCGATCGGCCCCCAGCGTCTCCAGGGCCTGGCGCACCTGGTCTCGCAGGAAGGCGATCACCGCCGGGTCGTGCAAGGGGGTCGCGCCCAGCTCCTGGCGCAACTGGCGGGTGCACAGCTCGAACTCATCCTCGCCAACCCGATGATAATACTCAAAATCAACCTCGGGACGGCTGACGATCAGGCCCACCAGGGTGCCGGCCCAATCCCCCAGGGGGGGGCGGTCCAAGTGGCTGCGCTGGAACCAGATCCGCACCGTGGTGCCTACCCCCGGTTCGCTGGCCACGGTCAGGTCCCCGCCCCAGGCCCGGGCGTTGGCCTGCATCAGGCCCAGGCCCAGACCCACCCGGCGGGTGGTGCGGGTGGTGACGAAGGGGTCGGTGACTCGGGCCAGGAATTCCGGGGGCATGCCTTTGCCGTCGTCGGCGATGGTGATGGCCATGCGGTCGATGGGCGGCGGGTCCTCCTCGATGCGAACGCTCACCAGACGGGCCCCGGCCATCAAAGAATTCTCGATCAGGTCCATCAGGTGCAGCGATATCTCCAGCATGGCCGCTAACCCTCCCCCGGCCCCCGCCGTCCCAGGCCCAGCACCGCCCGCCCCTCCCGCCCGGCCAGGGCCAGGGCCAGTTCGGCCAAGGTCGGCGCCAGCATCTGATATTCGGTCCAGGCCTGGCCCATCTGGTCCAGGGCGTGGGCGTCGGAGTTGGTGATCACCGCCAGGCCCCGGCCGGCCACCCAGGCCCGGGTCTGGTCCGGATCGCCCCGCCAGGAGACCTCCACCGCGTCCAGGGGCAGGTCGGGAGGCACCATGCCCAACTGGCCCACCAGGCTGTAGGAGGGGCGGTCCAGGTGGCAGGCCACGGCCAGGCCGCCCAGGGCGTGGACCCGGCCCACCAGGTCCTGCACCGCCAGGTCGGTGGCCCCGATCAACAGGCGAGGATTGAACTCCTCCACCTCGTCGTCGGCGTTGGCCACGATCTGATCACCGAACACATCGGGGTTGTTCTCTCCGGGCTGGAGATGGTCATAGACCATGGCCTGCAGGGTCAAGGCCGCGCCCAGATCCTCGAACAGGGCCAGGAGATGGGCCTCCTCGGCGGTGGTCACCTCCAGCCCGGCCAGAACCATCGGGGCCCGGGAGCCCAGGCGGCGGGCGGCCTCGCGGGCGGCGGCCGCGTTCTCGGCGCTGTTGTGGTCGCTGATGGCGATCAGCTCCAGACCTAGTTCGGCCGCCCGGGCCACCACCGCGCTGGGGGTGACGTCATAACCGCCACAGGGGCTCAGGCAGGTGTGCAGGTGCAGATCGGCCCTGATCCGGCGCAGGGTCAAGCTAGATCCCCAGGTCGTGCAGCCGGCCCGCCAACTCGAAGGCCCCCTGGTCGCTGACCAGGATCGGCACCCCCTCGGCCTCGGCCTTGGCCGCGGTGTCCTCGGCTGGCCGGCGGCCGCCCACCAGCACCACCGCCGCCAGCTCCTTGAGCACCGCCACCGCCACCACGTTCTGGTGGGCCTGGATGGTCAGCCAGAGGCTGCCGGCCTTGGCGTTGGCCATCACGTCGGAGAGCAGGTCGGAGGCGTAGCCCCCGGTCACGGCGCGATCCAGGCCCGCCCCGCCGGCGGCCACCTCCAGGCCCAACTGCTCCGCTATCTCCCGCACGGTGGTCATGGACGGCTCCTCCCGGGCCCGCAGGGCCCTGGCTCGGTTTTTCATGAAGGGACAATCATCCTCCCGGGCCTGGCCCAGGATCACGTCCGAGGCGAAGGTGTGGCAATCCGGCGCCCCGCAGATGCCACACTCCCCCCCCGGCAGCAGGGCGGTCAGGGCCTGGATGGCCTTCATCTTCAGGATGGCCTGGCGGGGGTCGGGGTCCAGGGGCGGCAGGGGACGCGGGGTGATCCCGGCCTCCCAGTCGAACAGGTGCTCGGCCATCATCTTGCGCACCCGCTGGCGATTGATGCGCGACAACACCCCGTAGCGCCGGATCTGGCGCAGGGTCACGCTCTTGGCCCGATAGCGGTTCTCCACCACCAGGGGTCCGCCCAGGCAGCCGTCGGGGCAGACATGGGCCTCCAGGAAGCGCAAGTCGCCCAGGCGGCCCGCCTCCAGCATATCCAGGATGTTGACCACCTCCTGGAAGCCGGCCACGTCCAGGGTGTGCTCCACGTTCACCGCCGCGGCCTGGCCGCCGCTCATGGCCCAGGCGATGCCCGCGCCGGAACACTTTTGCAGGGTCACGGTTTCTTCCAGGCCCTGCAACGCCCCCAGC
>JAIUYB010000438.1 GCA_020216625.1 Desulfarculus sp. | reverse complement strand
CTGCCCTATCCCCGCCTCACCGTCATCACGGTCTATGAAAACGCCCCGCCCCAGGAGGTGGAGACCCTGGTCACCCGCCGGCTGGAAGGCGTGCTGGGCACCGTGGCCGGCCTGCGTCACCTGGAATCCAGCTCGGCCGAGGGGCAGAGCCTGCTCAGCTTAAGTTTCGACTGGGGCCGCGACCTTGGGCTGGCCGCGGCCGAGGTGCGCGAGAAACTCGACTCCCTGGCCGACCAACTGCCCCGCGAGGCCCAGCCCCCCCTGGTGCTGCACTACGACCCCGCCGAGGCCCCGGTGGTGACTCTGGGGCTGATGGGGCCGGGTGACGGCGGGGCGGAGCGCGAACAGGCCTCCCAGGTGCTCAAACCGCGCTTGGAAACCTTGCCCGGGGTGGCGGCGGTGCGCCTGGCTGGGGGGCTGACCCCGGAGGTGCAGGTGGAGGTCGACCTGGCCCGCCTGGTGGCCCAGGGCCTGGAGCTGGGCCGGGTGGTGGAGCGGGTGCGCCAGGCCAACCTCAACTCCCCGGCCGGAGAGCTGAGGCTGGGCCAACTGATGCTGCCGGTGCGCACCGTGGGGCGCTTCCATGGCCTGGAGGATATCCCGCCGGTGCCCCTGGCCGAGCCCCGCGACGGGGCGGTGCTGACCCTGGGCCAGGTGGCCGGGGTGCGGGCCGGGCACAAGGATCCCCTGGGCTTCGCCAAGGTGGACGGCCGGCCGGCGGTGCTGGTGATGGTGCTCAAGGAGGCCGGGGCCAACACCGTGGAGGTCAGCCAGCGAGTGGCCGCCCGGGCGGCGGAGCTGGCCGCCGGCCTACCCCCGGGCTGGTCGCTCGGCGTGGTCGATGACCAAGCCCCTTTCATCTCCGACGCCCTGGACCAGTTGCGCGACGCGGTGCTGATTGGCGCGCTCCTGGCCTTCGGGGTGCTCCTGGCCTTCCTGCGCCGGGTGGGCGCGGCCCTGTTGGTGGTGCTGGCGGCGCCGGTCTCGCTGTTGACCACCCTGGGGGTGATGCACCTGGCCGGGGTGGAGCTAAACCTGATGTCCATCGGCGGTCTGGCCCTGGGGGTGGGCATGTTGGTGGATGGCTCCATCGTGGTTCTGGAGGCCCACCAGCGCCACCTGGCCCGCCTGGGCAAGCCCCGGGCGGCGGCCGAGGCCGCCCTGGGCGAGGTGCGCTCGGGGCTCATCGCCGCCACTTTCACCACCGTGGCGGTGCTGTTGCCGGTGCTTTTCCTGGGCGGGCTGGCCCAGCGCTTGTTCGCCGATTTCGCCTTCACCCTCATCACCAGCCTGCTAACTTCCCTCGGGGTGGCGATCTTCATGTTGCCGGCGCTGCTGGTTTGGCGGGGTGGGGCGGTGGAGGCGGCCACGACCCAGCCCCTGCCCGGGCCCAGCCCGGCCTACGGCCGTCTGCTGGCGGCCTGCCTGGCCCATCCGGGCCGGGTGGCGCTGGCGGGGGTTCTGGCCCTGGTCCTGGGCGGGGCGGGCATCTACGCCCGGGGCGCGGCGTTGTTGCCCGAGGTTCAGGCTGGCCGGCTTTTGGTGCGCCTGGTGCTGGCCCCGGAGAGCGGCTTGCCGCTCCTCATGCAGGCCGCCGACCAGGCCGAGGGCTATCTGCGCCAGCAGCCGGAGGTCCAGTCCTTGGTCACCCGCGGCGGGGTGGAGCCGCCGGACAGCGATCAGGGCCAGCCCGGCGAGGAGCCCGGCCGGGCCCACGAGGTGCAGATCACGGTGCAACTGCGACCGGGTTATGGCCAGGGGCGCGACGCGGCCGCGCTGATGAAGCGCTATCGCGACGGTCTGCGCAGGTTCGCGCCCACGGCCGAGGTCCTGCCCGCCGGCAACCTGGCCGAGCCGGGGCGCGAGGGCCTGTTGCCGCCGCAGTTGGTGCGTCTGCTGGGCGAGGACCTGGACCAGTTGCGGACCCTTTCGGCGCAGTTGCTGGAACGTCTGGGTGGCATGGGGGGCTACGCCGGGGTCATGGCCGAGGGCGGGCAGCTCTCGGGGCAGCTTCAGGTCAAGGTGGACCGCGAGGCCGCCGCCACCCTGGGCCTGAGCGTGGAGCAGGTGGCGCGGGAGGTGCGCCGGGCGGTGCAGGGCGAGGTGGCCGGCAAGCTATTGTCCGAGGGGAGGGAGACCGACATCCGGGTGCGCCTGCGTCCCCAGGATCGCGGCGACCCCGCCAGTTTGGGCGAACTGCCCCTGGCTGGTCCCAAGGAGGGTCTGGTGCGCCTGCGTCAGGCCGCCCGCCTGGAGCCGGGGCAAGGGCCGCAGGAGGTCTTGCGCCAGGAGCGCCGGCGGGCGGTGATCGTGCGGGGCCAGGTGGTGGACGCGGCCTTCAGCCAGGGCCAGGCCCGAGCCCTGGCGGCGGCGGCCGATCTGGCCCTGCCCCCGGGCTACGAGGTTCGCCCCGGTCAGCAGGCGCTGGCCCTGTCCCAGTCCCTGTCCGGGCTTTTAGGGGCCCTGGGCCTGGCCCTGATGCTGATCTACGTGATCCTGGTGATGCAGTTCGAGTCCCTGCGCTGGCCCCTGGTGATCCTGCTGGGCCTGGCTCCCCTGGTCCTGGGGCCGGCGGCGGCCCTCTGGCTGGCCGGCCTGCCGGTTACCGCCCTGGTGCTCCTGGGCGGGGTGGTGTTGATGGGCATGGCGGTCAACACCTCGATCCTGCTGGTGGACTACACCAACCGCCTGCGCGGCGAGGGGCTGGGACTGGGTGAGGCCCTGGTGCGAGCCGCCCAGGTCCGTCGCCGGCCGATCCTGATGACCACCCTGACCACCGTGCTGGGCACCGCGCCCCTGGCCCTGGGCTGGGGGGCGGGCGCGACCCTGGGCCGGCCCCTGGCGCTGACCGCCTTGGCCGGCCTGCTGGTCTCCCTGGCGGTGACGCTATTGCTGATCCCGGCCCTGTACAAGCTCCTGGCCGGACGGGGGGGCGGCGGGCGATGACCCGCCTCACCGCCCTGGTGCTGGCCCGGCCCCTGGGCGCGCTGCTGTGCTGCCTGGCCCTGGCGGTGTTGGGTTTGGTGGCGGCCGCTGGCCTGCACCTGAACCTGATGCCCTCCACCCGCTTTCCCGCCTTGACCGTCACCACCCAACTGCCCGACGCGGCGCCCTCGGAGGTGGAGACCCTGGTCACCCGTCCCCTGGAGGAGGAGGCGCGCGGCGTGGTGGGTCTGGCCAAGATTTTTTCCCAGTCGCGCCTAGGCCGCTCCCAGGTCACCCTGGAGCTTTATC
>JAIUYB010000006.1 GCA_020216625.1 Desulfarculus sp. | reverse complement strand
ACTCACGTCTCGGCGTTATTGGCCCAGCTTGACAGGCGCACCGCTTGGTGCTACATAAACACCCGATGATCCCAGCCGCTTTGGTCTGGCTCCCAGAAGGGGGTCACGGGGAATAAGCGCCAAGGCGGCGTCGGGAGCCCCTGGGTTGCGCCAGGAAAACAAGGAACCAAGGGTCGCGGAGGCTCGCGGACGCCACTGGCGTTCGGCCTCCGTTATTTTTTTTGGGGAGAAGCTTGGTGCCCAAGATCCGGACCAAAATATTACTCCTCAGCATGCTGTTGTTGGGCATGCCCGGCCTGGCCTGGGCCGAGGTCGAGGCCCAGGACAGCAATGGCGATGGCAAGCCCGACCGTTGGCTCCATCGCCAGGGCGGCGAAGTGGTCAAGGTGGAGATCGACAAGGACCACGACGGCCGGGTGGACCAGGTGCAGCATTTCAAGGACGGGCAGATCATCCTGCTGGAGCGCGACACCAACCAGGACGGCAAGCTGGACACCTGGGACCATTTCCAAGGCGGCAAGCGGGTGCGCCAGGAACGCGCCTCCCACCCCGGGGGCCCGGTGGATTCCGTTATTCTTTTCGACGCCCAGGACCGCGTCCTGGAGGTGCGGCGCAGCAGCCAATCCGACGGCGTTTTCGACCACATCACCCAATACCGCGAGGGGCAACCCCAGCTCTCCACCCGGGACCTCAACCGCGACGGCCAGCCCGACGTCTGGATCACCTACCGCGACGGCAAGCCAGTCCAACGCAAGAGCGCCAGCCGCAATGACGGCCGGGTGGACCAGATCGTGGACTACGATTCCCAGGGTCGGCCGTCCCAGAGCCGTCACGACCTGGACCAGGACGGCGTCCTGGAGACCACCCGCGATTACCGCGATGGGCTGGTGGCCAAGGAGACCCGGCGCTCGGCCGATGGCAAGCTTACCCTGATGGTCACCATCCACCATGACGGCAAGCCCCGGGAGCGCCAGGAGGACACCAACGCCGACGGACAGTTTGATCGTTTCACCCTCTATGACGCGCAGGGTCAGCCCACCGAGATGCGCCAGGACACCAAGCACCGGGGCCAGATCGACCGGGTGATCAGCTACGAGCAGGGCAAGCCGGTGCGTGACCGGATGGATGTGGACGGCGACGGCCGCTTCGAGCAGGTCACTGTTTACCGCAATGGCCGGCCCTGGCGGCAGGAGGTGGATCAGAAGGGCATCGGCAAACCCAGCCTGGTGGTGATCTTCGACGAGAAGGGCGAGAAGGCCGAGGTGCAGTCGGCCAGCCAGGAGGATGGGGTCATCGACACCTGGCAGTTCTACCAGGATGGCCAGCTCGTCCGCTTGGAGAAGCGCTCGCCCGGAGCGGCCAAGGTGGACCAGAAGGTCTTTTTCCGCGCCGGCCAGCGTCTGCGCAGCGAGCAGGACCAGGACCAGGACGGGCATTTCGAGACCAGGCAGTATTACGACCGTCCGGGTTGGTCCTCGGTGGTGGAGGTGGTGGAGCGCGACGGAAAGGTGGTGCGGCGCTCCTTCTACCGCGATGGCCGTTTGGCGGTGCAGGAGAGCGACGACGAGCGCAAGGGTCGCATCACCCTGCGGGAGCATTTCGACGCCAAGGGCAATCTGGTCAAGAGCGAGGAGGAGCGCGACGACAAGGGCCGTCTAAACTTCGTCTTTTACTTCGCCCCGGACGGCCGGGCCCTGCGGGCCGAGGAGGACCGCAAGGGCCGGGGGGTGGACGTTTGGTACTTCTATGAAAACGGACTGGTGCGCCGGGTGGAGGAGGACAGCGACGGCGACGGCCGCCCGGACATTTGGGAAGAGTATGACGAAACCGAGGCCCTGGTGCGCCGGAGCCGCGACCTGGACCACGACGGGAAACCGGATTTGACCGACTTCGAGCGCACCGCGCAGGCGGGGAGGTGAGCGACATGGACGTGTTGGGATTTTTCACCAAGGGCGGCTTCGTCATGTGGCCGATTCTCTTCTGCTCGGTGGTGATGCTGGCCCTGGCGGCCGAGCGCCTATGGCGCTATTCGCGGGTGCGCCTGGCCGGCGAGGATCTGGCCGAACAGGTGGGGCGCTCCTTGGCCCAGGGTGACATGGCCGGGGCCCAGGCCCTGGCTGGGGAGGATCCCGGGCCCCTGGGGCGGGTGCTGGCGGCCGCGGCCCAGATCAAGCCCAGCGACCGGGAGACCATGGAGACGGTGCTGATCGACGCCCAGCAGAACGAGGTCCGGGAGATGGAGCGCTACCTGCCCCTGTTGGCCGCCATCGGCAACATCGCACCCCTTCTGGGCCTGTTGGGCACCGTCACCGGCATGATCAGGGCCTTCATGGTTATCCAGGAGACCGGGGGCAAGGTCAACGCGGCGGTGCTGGCCGGCGGCATCTGGGAGGCCATGCTCACCACCGCCTTCGGTTTGATCGTGGCCTTGCCCACCATGGCGGTGCATTCCTACCTATCCGGCCGGGTGGACCGGTTCCACGACTTGTTGGAGACCCGCAGCGTGGCCTTCATCAAGGCCCTGAACGGCAGCCGCTAGGAAGGGGGCGCGATGCTCAGACACGCCAAACCCAGACAGCGGGCCGGGGTGGCGCTGCCGCTGACCTCGCTGATCGACATCGTTTTCCTCTTGTTGATCTATTTCCTGCTCACCACCAATTTCATGGTGGACGAGGCCATCGACCTCAAGCTGCCCCAGGCGCGCTCGGCCGCCGCCCAGCTGGAACAGCAGATCACCATCTATGTGGCCCAGGACGGACGAGTGCTGCTGGGCCAGGAGGAGGTGCCGCTGGATTCGCTGCTGGAGCGCGTTCGTCAGCGCATCGCCGGGCGCAAGGACGCCCAGGTTTTCATCAAGGCTGACCGCCGGGTGGTGTTGAACCAGGCGGTGAGGGTGATGGACATGGCCAAGGCCGCCGGGGCGGGATCGCTGTACCTGGCCACGGAGAAGGACTTCTAGCCATGCCAGCGGCCATCGCCAAGCGGCCCAATTGGCCCTTGCGGGTTTTCCTGGGGATATCGCTTCTGGTGCATCTGGGGCTGATCCTGCATGTCAGCGGATTGCTGGACGTGCGGACCTATTCCGTGATCCGGGTGGGTTTGACGGACCCGACGCCGCCGGCCCGGGCCCTGCCCCGGCCCCGTCTGCGTCCGCCCCAGACCAACGAACCCCAGGCGGTCAATCCACTGGACGTGCGGCGCAACCTCATGCCGATGCCCCAGGTGCGGGAGGTTTCGCCGCTGGCCAGCAACGCCAGCGATGTCATGGCCGAGGCCGCCCCCTCCGCGGCGGTGGCCGGCCTGGGCGGGCTGGGTCTGACCGCCCCCAGCCCCCCGGTGGGCCGGGCCGATCAGGATGCCTACTACGAAATTGTGCGTTTGCGCATCGAGCGCGAGAAACGCTATCCCAGCCAGGCCCGCCGCCGCCAAATCGAGGGTCGGGTGGCCTTGACCTTCGCCATCGGTCCCAAGGGCGAGTTGAGCGATTGCCGGGTCAAGCGCGGCTCGGGCAGCCCGGAGCTGGACCAGGCCGCCCTGGAGGCGGTCCAGCGAGCGGCGCCCTTTCCCGCGCCTCCGGCGGGCATGATAAAACCCGGCAGGCCAAGCCTCAGCCTGGAGCTGACGGTGGCCTTCGAGCTGAGTTGAGAACGGTTTGGGGCTGGCGCGGGTCGGCCAAGGAGGGCTGATGAGCTAACGGCGGCGGAAAAGTGGAGTTGGGAGAGCGGCCGTTCATGCTTTGGCCGGCGCGCGCGGCCACTCTCCCGTGGGACCAGGGGCCGAGGCCCCGGGTGCATCATTATTTTGCGCCTCCCTCCACGCTCCGTCAATCCAACCAAGGCGAAAACAACGAGACAAGTGGAGGGAGAAATGATGAGAAGCCTAAAGTCACTGGTTTTCACGGCCATGGTCCTGGCGTCGATCATGGCTGGCGTGGCCTTGGCGGCCGAGGCTCCGCCGGGAGACAAAACCACAACCACGGCCGCGGAAGAGGCGACCAAAAAGACCCTGAAACTCGACGACGTGGTGGTGCGCGGCGACACTCTGCGCGAGGGCCTGGCCGCCACCAGCGCCACGGTATTGGACAACGCCGAGATCGTGGACCGGGTCTACGTGACGCCCCTGGATATGCTCAAGCTGAGCCCGGGCATCACCATCAACCAGTACCATCAGGGCGGAACCGCCGCCGCGTTCCAGATGCGCGGCTTCACCAGCTGCTCCCACGGGCCCGACGCCGCCATCTTCCTGGACGGCATCCCGCTCAACGAGACCGACGGCTACGCCGACACCAACTACATCATCCCCGAGGAGATCGAGCGGGTGGAGGTGGTCAAGGGCCCGGCCTCGGCGCTGTATGGCAACTACGCCAGCGCCGGCTCGGTGGCCTTCTACACCATCAAGTCCGGTGATTTCACCAGATTCAAGCTGCAATACGGCAGCTTCAACACCCAGGACGCGGTGGCGGTCATCGCCCGCAAGGAAGGCAAGCTGGACCAGGTCTACGCCGCCGAGGTCTATCACACCGACGGTTACCAGGATAATTCCACCTGGAACAAGCAGAACGTGGCCGGCCGCTGGACCTACGCCCTGAATGACCGTCTGGACGCCACCTTCAGCGTGCGGGCCTTCAACTCCACCTGGGATTCGCCCGGCTACATCCCCCAGTCGGTCTATGACTCCAACCCCAGCCGTTCGGTCAGTGACGTAAACGGCGGCAAGAAGAAGCGCGGCGAGGCCCGGGCCGATGCCCGCTACAAGCTCAGCGACAACTCCAAGCTGATGGTCTACGCCTGGGCCCACCAGCAGGATTTCACCCGCTGGTACCAGAACTGGATCAGCTCCAGCCAGAAGATCGGCAGCAACTACGGCGACGAGCGCTTCTTCCAGCGCGAGGTGATGGGCACTGGCGTGTCCTACAACTACTTGGGCCAGGTGCTGGAGCGGGAGACCCGCTTCGTGGTGGGCCTGGACTTCATGGACGAGAAGGAGAATCGCGAGCGCTGGAACCTGGTGGTGGGCAACGGCCGCAACCGGGGCAGCAAATACCAGGATTTCGACATCACCCTCTACACCACCGCGCTCTACAGCGAGCTTAACTACCAGATCTTCAAGCCGCTGCGGTTGGTGGTGGGCGGCCGCTACGACATGTTCTCTGGCGAGCTAAACGAGCGCATCCCCTCCGGCACCTATGACCGCAGCGGGCCCGAGATCTTCAGCCCCAAGGCGGCCCTGGTCTACACCCTGCTCAAGGACTACGAGATCTTCACCGGCTATGGCAAGGGCTTCGCCCTGCCCCGGGACCGCGATCTCTGGAAGCGCTCCTATCTGGATCCAGCCATCCGCACCCAGTACGAGGGCGGCCTGCGCGGCCGTCCGGTGAAATGGGTCGACTTCGGACTGACCGCCTGGCGGCTGGACACCACCGACGACTTTCAGGCCAAGGTGGACGATCCCAACACCCTGGAGAACGCCGGCACCACCCGCCGCGAGGGCATCGAGGCCGAGATCAACCTCTATCCATGGAAACACGTGCGCCTGCACCTGGACTATGCCTACATCGACGCCCGCTACACCGACTACTTCGACGGAACCGCCCAGCGCGACGGCAACCGGCTGACCAGCGTGCCGGAGAACGTCTTCAACGCCGAGCTGTCCTACGAGCCCGAGTTGGGCCTGGGCGGCAGGCTGCGCTACCGCTGGGTCAGCGACTGGAACGTGGACGCGGCCAATACCATCAAGGCCGACGGCTTCCAGACCGTGGACGCCCAGGTCTCCTACCGCTTCGACAAACGCTACCGCCTGGCCCTGGACATCATCAACCTGTTTGACGCCACCTACTCGGAATACGTGGGTTACGCCAACAACGAAAAGATCTACGCCCCTGGCGACCCCTTGTCGGCCTACCTCACTCTGACCATCGACTGGTAACCCAAGGAGGAGATTCCATGCGCAAGATCATTGCCGCCATTTTCGCCGCCCTGGCCGTCGCCCTGCTGGCGGCTCCCGCCCTGGCCCACGACATGTGGATCACGTTCGACAAGACCCAAGCGGGTCAACCAGCCCACATCCTGGTGGGCTATGGCCACGCCTTCCCGGCCAACGAGGGCACCGAGGCCGAGAAGCTGATGCCGGCCTATCTGGTGGGGCCCAAGGGCAGGCTGGAGTGCAAGGCCGGCGACAAGCTGGACTTCGTCAGCGCGGCGCCGCTCGCGGAGGGCAGCTACCTGGCGGTGAGCGGCCGTCAGGCCCAGTGGTACACCAACAGTCCGGAGGGCAGCCAGGACAAGCCCAAGAACCAGGTGCCTGGGGCCACCCAGTGCATCCGCTCGGTTAAATACGCCAAGGCGGTCCTCAACCTGGGCAAGACCGCTGGCGATGTATCGCAGCCGGTGGGCCAGAACCTGGAGATCGTGCCCCTGGTCAACCCGGGCGCCATCAAGGCCGGCGGCGAGCTGCCGATCCAGGTGCTGTTCGAGGGCAAGCCCCTGGGCAACAGCCAGGTCTTCGCCACCTTCGCCGGCTTCAGCGCCGAGAGCAACGTCTTCGCTTTCGCGTCCAAGACCGACAAGCAGGGCAAGACCACGGTTAAGGTTTGGCATCCCGGCCAATGGCTGGTGCTGGCCAAGCACGAGACGCCCTTCAGCGACCCGGCCGAGTGCGACAAGTTCTATCACTCCGCCGCGTTGACCTTCGACCTGAAATGAGTCTCAGGTCATTCCTCCTCCCCTCGTCCCGTCCCGGCCGCCGGCCGGGGCGGGGCCCCTCCCGTGGTCTGGCGACCCTGGCCTGGGCTGGGCTGACGCTTCTGGTCTGGGTCGGTTCCGCGGCGGCTCACGGGGTGTCGGTCCAGACTGGACAGGGTCCGGCGGCCTGGGTGCGGGCCGAGTACAGCGACGGGGAGGCCATGAGCTTCGCCAAGGTGAGGGTGCTGGACCCCAAGGGCCAGACTTTCCAAGTGGGCAACGCCGACGAGCGGGGTCAATTCGCTTGGCTGCCGACCGGCGCTGGAACCTATCGGGTGGTGTTGGAGGACGGTCAGGGTCACCGGGTCGAGGCCAACCTGGACTGGAACGCCGAATCCCAGGCCGCCCCTCCCGCGCCGGCCCTCGCCAACCAGCCGGGCCTGACGGGCCAGCCCCTATGGGTCCGGGCCATCTGGGGATTGTCGTTTCTGTTTTGGCTGGGTGGGGCCTGGTTCTGGTGGAAGGGCCGCATCCGGCCTCGTTAACAGGGACGGAATCGCTTCCGGGACCGGGCTGACGTGGCCCCGGTGCGGTGGAAAGCAAAAGCCGCGGGGCGGTCGGAGTGAGGCTCCGGCCGCCCCGTTCGTTTTGGGCGGAAGTGAAGATGGGAAATTATTCCTCGCGGGTTTGGCGCCATCGCCAGAGGACGAAAGCGATGATGGCCAGGGCGGCCGCCACCCCCAGCAGGCTCAGGCTGGTCTGACGCACGATGGCCAACACGGCCGCTCCCAGCATGCACAGGCGCAGCGCTGGGTTGAGCCTGCGTCCGGCCCAGCCTTCCAGGGCGGTGGCCATCAACGTCACCGCCAACAGAGACAGGCCCAGGATGGCCAAGGTGGGCAGGACCGGGGTGTCCACGATGAGCAGGGCCGGATGATAGACATAGATGAAGGGGATCACGAAGCCCGAGAAACCCAGCCGGAAGGCGGTGAAGCCGGTGCGGGTGGGGTTGGACTTGGCGATGCCCGCCCCGGCGTAAGCCGCGATGGCCACTGGCGGGGTGATGAAGGAGATGATGGCGAAGTAGAAAACGAACATGTTGGCCGCCAGGGCCGGCACTCCCGCGGAGACCAGGGCCGGGGCTCCCACCGTGGCCGCGATGACATAGGCGGCGGTGGAGGGCAGGCCCATGCCCAGCACGATGCAGGCCGCCATCACCATCAACAGCATGAGGAACAAATTGTTGCCCGAGAGATCGAAGACGATCTGGGTGAACTTGACCCCGATGCCGGTCATGCTCACGATGCCGATGACCAGGCCGGCCGAGGCGCAGGCGGCCGCCACCGGCGCGGTGGTGGCCGCCGCCTTGACGAAGGCGTCCTTGATCTCGCGCAGGGGGAAGCGGCGCTCCAGGATCAGGGTCTTGACCACCCCCACCACCAACAGCACCGCGATGGCGAAGATGGCGGCGTAGTTGGCCGAAAGCTCCTCGATCAAAAGCAGGTAGATCAGCACCACGATGGGCACCAGGTGGTAGTAGCCGGCCTTGAAGACCTCCTTGAAGCGGGGCAGGTCGGCGCGCCTTTCACCCTTCAGGCCCTGGCTGCCGGCCTGGAGGTAGACCGCCAGGCCCAGGCTGAGATAGTAGAGGATGCCTGGCAAAAGACCAGCCAGGACGATGTTGGCGTAGGGGGTGCCAGTCATGTCGGCCATGACGAAAGCGGCCGCGCCCATCACCGGGGGCAGGATCTGCCCACCGGTGGAGGCCACCGCCTCCACCGCGCCGGCGTAATGGGGCTGGTAGCCCACCCGCTTCATCAGGGGGATGGTGAAGGTGCCGGTGGTGACCACGTTGGCCACCGCGCTGCCGTTGATGGAGCCCATCATGGCCGAGGAGAGCACCGCCGCCTCGGCCGGTCCACCGCGCATGCGACCGGTCAGCGCGTAGGCGATGTCGATGAAGAACTTGCCCGCCCCGAACTGATCCAGCAGCTCGCCGAAGATGATGTAGAGGCTGACGAAGGAGACCGAGGCCCCGATGGGGGTGCCGAACAGGCCCTCCAGGGTCCAGGCCAGGTAGCTGGTGATGTACTCCAGGTCATAGCCCTTGTGGGCCACCATCTCGGGCATGTAGGGGCCCAACAGGGCGTAGGCCAGGAAGGCGCCGGCGATGATGGTCAGCGGCAGACCCACCGCTTGCTGGCTAGTCAGGAGCACCAAGGCGATCAAAGCCAGGCCGGCCATGGCGTCCAGCTCGCTGATGCCCATGATCCCGCGCTCCAGGATGGACTGGGGATCGGAGGTGATCAGGTAGTAGCCGCCCACCACCGCCACCAGGGCCAGGATCAGGACATAGGCCCCGCCGCCGAGCCAGCGTCCCCGGGTCAGCTGGTCGCGGCATTTATAGAGATACCAGACCAGCATGATCGCGAAGACGTGCACGATGCGCTGCTGGAGGACGTTGAGGTTGGTGTCCACCCCCAGGTAGAGATGGAAAAGGGTCAGCGAGGCCGAGACCAGAAAGATCAGGGTGGTCAGGAGTCGCATTATCTTGGATGGGTTTTCAAGGCTGGGACGGTCTGACATGGGTTTAGGGCTCCTGTGCAGCCGGGCGGTTCTGGGCCGAGACAGGCGAAACGGGGAACCGTCCCGGCCCCATCCCCCGCCGCGGCGGGTTCAGGGACCGGGACGGTGGGGGGGCTATTTCTTGTACTCGGGCGGATACAGATGAGGATCGACCTTCATGCCCTTCTCCTCGAAGAACTTGATGGCCCCGGGGTGCAGCGGGGTGCCGATCTCGTTGAGAGCGGTGCCCAGCTGGACCTGGTTCTTGACCGCCGCGTGCACGCCGTTCCACTCGTCCTGGTGATCCCAGATGGCCTGCATGATGTGGTAGACGTCGTCGGTGGTGAAGTCGGCCTTGGTGGTGGTGTACATGATGATGCGGCTGATGGGCACCTGGACCTCGACCTCCACGCCCTTATAGGTGCCGGCCGGGATGGTATACATGGTGTAGAAGGGGAAGCGCTGGTAGAAGGCCGGGTCGTTCAGGGGGATCATCTTGACGGTCATGGAGTTGGTCAGGTCCAGCAGGGCCGCCGACTTGATGGGATGGGTGCAGATGAAACCGTCGATGCGGCCGTCCTTGAGGGCCTGTACCGCCTCGGTCTCGGGGATGAACTGGGGCTTGATGTCCTTGTAGGTCAGGCCGTAGAAGCCCAGGATCATCCGGGCGGCCATCTCGCCGCCGCTGCCGGCCGGCCCCACGCCCACGGTCTTGCCCTTGAAGTCGGCGATGGACTTGACCGGGCTGTCGGCGGCCACGAAGATCTGCACGTAGGAGTAGATGGTGGAGAACATGGCCCGGATGTTGTCCATCTTGCGCTTGGCGAAGTCGCCCTCGCCGTTATAGGCCATGGCCGCGATCTCCGATTGGGAGATGCCCATCCACATCTTGCCGGTGCTAAGGTTGCGCAGGTTTTCCACCGAGGCGGCGGTGGCCTCGCCGGTGGCGGCGAAGCCGGGCACGTATTTGGTGATCACCTGACCCATGGCCACGCCCATGGGGTAGAGCGCGCCGGCGGTGCCGGCGGTGCCGATGGAAAAGCGCTTGGTGTCGGCCGCGCCGGCCACGCCGAAACCCAGGGCGGCCATCAAAAGGACCGCCACCACCATCGCGAGAAATTTGCGCATGTCCGTTGCTCCTAGACTGGTTGCGGTTTCCACCGCCGCCGGACCGGTCGCCGGCGGACGATGAGCAAGGCGCGAATCGCCTGGTTCAAGCCTGCTCCACCCGCTGGATGTCCGCCCCCAGGTCCGTGAAGAGCTGGTGGAAGTTGGGGAAGGACACCGCCACGTACTCGGCGTCGCCGATGACGGTCTCGCCTTTGGCGATCAGGGCCGCCACGGCGCTGGCCATGACGATGCGATGGTCGTGGCGGCCGTCGATGCGGGCGCCCTTGAGGTCGGAGTGATGGATGGTCAGGGTGTCCGGGGTCTCCTCGAAGCGCCCGCCCATCTTGGTCAGCTCCTCCATGATCGACCGGGTGCGGTCGGTCTCCTTCAGCCGGCTGGCGGCGATGTTCCTGAGCACGGTCTTGCCCTTGGCCTTGCAGCCCAGGACGGCCAGGGCCGGCACCGCGTCCGGAGTGCCGGAACAGTCGATCTCGATGCCGTGGAGCTCGTTGCCGCCCTCCACGGTGACGGTACGGCCGCCATCGGCGAAGGCGACATTGCCGCCCATGGCCTTGATGATATGAGGGTATGCCTTCTCACCGGCGAAGTCATCGGGGTCCATGCCCACGAAGGTGACCTTGGAGTCGGTGATGGCCGCGGCCACCATGGGATAGCCGGAGCTGCCCCAATCCGCCGGCACCACCGCCTCGCAGGCAAGGTATTTCTGTCCGCCAGGAATGGTGAACTCCTCGTAGTCACGGTGGCTGCAGGTGGCCCCGAAACGCTGCATCCAGCCCATGGTCATGTTGACGTAGGGACGCTCCATCAGGTCGTCCTCCAGCACCGTCACGCCGTCCGGGGTCAGGGCCCCGGCGATGAGCAGCGGGCTGAGCCACTGGGAGTTTACTCCCGGCAGTTTGGTGCGCCCGCCCTTCATGGGACCCTTGATGACCAGGGGCGCGACCCCGGCGTCGCGGGTGGAAAAGACCGAAGCCCCCAAGTCGTTCAGGGCGTCGATCAGGGGCTGGGCTGGCCGGCGGCAGATCTGGTAGTCGCCGCTGATCACCGAATAGCCGTCGATCAGGGCGGCGATGGCCGCCAGAAGGTAATAACCGGTGCCGGAGTTGCCGGCGTCAAGCACGCAGGCCGGAACCTGGGGGCGATTGGCCACGCCCTCGAAAACCCATTGCGCGGGGTTGGAGGTGTCGATTCGGGCCCCCAAGGCCCGCATCATGCCCACGATCGAGAAGCTGTCCACCCCGGGTAGGGGGTTGGTGATACGCGAGACGCCTTCGGCCAGTCCGCCCAGGACAATGGCCCGGGCGCTGGCGGATTTGTTGCCTGGGATCCGGGTGGTTCCGTTGAGGTGGGATGGCTTGACGATGAAATGCACGCTGGATGCTCCTTGCCGTTGACGATGGTTAGGGATTGACGTCCGTCGCTCCGGGAGGCGCGGGCCGGGGGGACCGGGCGCCCAGGCGGCGGGAAATCTCCTGGCTGCACTCCCGGGCCAGGGCCAGGCAGCGCTCCTTCACCTCCGGGGTGAACTGCACCGTGGGCACCAGCACCAGCAGGCCCGCCGCGGCCCGGTCGGTGCGTTGGTCGAAGATGGGGAAGCCCACGCCGGCGATGCCGGGGGCGGTCTCGTCGACGGCGATGGCATGCCCCTGGGTCCGCACCCGCTCCAGGCTGGCCAGCATCTCTGGGAGGGGGACCCCCACTCGGCCCTCCCAGAACTCGGGGGGGTGGGTGGTCAGCAAGTGGCGGCTTTCGGCCTCGGGGGGAAAAGCCAGCAGTAGCTGGCCCAACAGGCCGTACCAGGGCGGGCGCACCAGACCCACCTGGGAGCCCACCTTAAGGCCGTCGTAGTTCTCGCGCTTGTCGATATAGACCAGCTTATCCTCGCGCAACAGCCCGACGATGATGGTGTAGGGCAGTTGCGCGGCCAAGTGGTCGAGGTGGCGGGTCAATAGGCCGGAGAGATCGAAACCGGCCTGAGCCACGTGACCCAGTTGAAAAATCTTGAGCCCCAGGCTGTAGCGATTGTCCACCGGGTCCAGGTGGAGATAGCCGGATTCCAACAACGGGTTCACGGTTCGGTAGAGGGTGGCCCGGGGCAGGCCGGTTTGCTGGACCAGCTCGCCCAGGCTGAGGCGCTGGCGCTCGAAACTGAAGCACTCCAAGACCTTGATGGTCTTGGCGATGGTCTTGTTTCCCTGCAGGCCGCTGGCCAAGAGCTTCACCTTGTCCGCATAGTGAACATCACGTTCATATTATAATTAATTACTCCTCTGGCGGGGGCTTTGTCAAGAGCTATGAATTCCCGCGTGGCCAGGGTCGGCGAGGGGCTGAAACGACGTGGGGGCAGACCCCGGGGATGCGCCCACGCCGGGGCGGCAGAGAGCGAGGTAGGGCGGATCAGGCGGCGTGTTTTGTGGTCAGGGAGTCCACGACGCGCTAGCGCGGGTCGTGGAAGGGCTGGATGGGGGTGTGCAAAAGGTGGTCGCGGAGTGCGTTGATCCTATTAGTCAGGATGGACGAGGATCAGGGATAGGGTTGTCCGATGACCCCGCCCAGGTCGCGGAACAAGGAGCTGAGGGCCCCGAAAAGCACTTCCAGGCTGGCGGCCATGGCCACGATCAGAACCGCCACCAGCAGCAGGTATTCAACCGTGGTCTGGCCGGCCTGGCAGGCGAACAATTGCCTGGGGAAAAGCGCCCAGGCGGATGCGCTGTTTGACTTAACTCCCGCAATCACCATATAATCTGCGGAATTAGACTGCCTCCGCATTGCTAATGCCCGCGTCATATTATCCGTTTTTTGCGTGCGGTGAGCATGGGTGGTGTGCGCGTCACCAGGTTCGGGGAATATTTCCTCACCAGGCGGGTGGCCCTGGGAGGCATGGCGGAGCTTTACCGCGCCCGCAAGATTGGTCCCGCCGGTTTCGAGAAGCTGGTGGCGATCAAACGCCTGCTCCCGCATCTGGCCGCGGACGCTGAATTCCGTACCATGTTTCTCAACGAGGCGCGTCTGGCCAGTCTCCTCAACCACCAGAACATCGCCCAGGTCTATGACCTGGGACGGATGGAGGATGACGAAAGTCTGCCGGAAGGCCATCAGGGCACCTACTTCATCGCCATGGAGTACGTGTTCGGAAAAAGCCTAGCCGAAATCCTGCGCAAGGGTCAAGAACGCGGTCTGCCCCTGCCGCCGGAACTGGCCACCCGCATCATCCTGGCCGGGGCCGCCGGCCTGGCCTATGCCCACGCCCGCCGCGATGAACACAACCAGCCCCTGGAACTGGTCCACCGCGATGTCAGCCCCCAGAACTTGTTGATCTCCTACGAGGGGGAGACCAAACTGGTAGATTTCGGCATCGCCAAGGCCCTGAGCCATTCCACCACCACCCAGCCCGGGACCCTGAAGGGCAAGTTTGGCTACATGTCCCCGGAGCAGGCTCGGGGAGAGTCGGTGGACCGCCGGGCCGACATCTACTCCCTGGGCATCGTATTCTGGGAGGCCTTGGCCGACCGGCGTCTTTTCGTTGGCGACAGCGACGCGGCGGTGCTCAATCAGGTGCTCAACCCCAAGATCCCCGCGCCATCAACTCATCGGCCCGAAGTGCCGGCGGAACTGGACGCCATCTGCCTGCGCTGCCTGGAGCCGGACCCCAACCGCCGCTATGCCGACGCCCAGGATCTGGCCGAGGATCTGGAGGGATATCTTCATTCCCTGGGCAGCTATCCCAGCACCTACTCCTTGCGCAACCATCTGTATGAATTGTTCGGCGAGGAGATCAGCAACGAGACTCAGGCCATCGAGGAAGAGCTGGAGGCCGCCCGGGCCGTGGCGGAGGGACGCGACGACGGGGGCCAGGCCTGGATCGCCGCGCGTCAGCCCGCCATGGAGGCCACTCGGGTCCTGCCCAGCCAGACCAAGACCAGGAATAGGCATGGCTGGCTGGCCATCGGAATGGCGCTGTTGGCCGCCGGTTTCGCCTTGGCGTTGTGGCTCTGGCCTCGCGCCCCTCTCCCGCAGCGTTCCGGTGCGGAGCATGATCCACCAGCCAGGCAGGCTGCCCCGGCGGCCGAGGCCGAGGTGGTCCAAACCGTGACCCAGCCGAAACCCCTGGATCTTCTGGCCGCGGATCAGCGCTGGATCAAAGCCCTGCGGGCCTTGCGGGAGAAGCAATACGACATGGCCCTGGAGGACCTCGCGGCCTTGGCCCCTGACCATCCCGGGGCCCTGGGCGCCATCCGCCGTCAGCAGGCGGAGGCCCTGGTGGGCCGGGCCGCGAACCGGACCGCGCAAGCCCCGGACATGGCCTTGCGGGATTTGGCCGAGGCCGCCAAGCTGGCTCCGGACTGGGCCGAGCCACCTTTCCAGAGCGGCCGGGTTCACACCTATCTCAAGCAAAACCCCAAGGCCCTGGTGGACTACCAGCGGGCCCTGGAGCTGGACCCTAACCTGGACGTGGCCCTTTTCAACCGCGGCTACATTCATCTGGAGGAGGGTCGGCTGGCGGAGGCGGCGGCTGACTTCCAGCGGGTGGCGGATTTGGGCTCGCCCCACGCGGCCGACGCCCAGGTCAACCTGGCGGTGGTCAACGCCCGCTTGGGTCAGCCGGACAAGGCCAAGGATCACCTGCGCGCCGCCTTGACCCTGAATCCCAACCACAAGCAGGCCCTGTCCTACCTGCAAAAGCTCGAAGGCCGGCCGGCTGGCGGCCAACGGCGCTAGCCCCGCGGGGGGCATGGAGGTGATGATGGGCAATCGCAAGCTGATACCGGCCGCCATCTGTCTGGCGCTGTTCCTGGCTCTGACCGGGTGCGCCACCACCGGGAAAGGGCCGGAAGCGGTCCAGGAGCCGGCACCCGCCGGGCAGGTTGCCGGCAACACTTACCAAAACCAGGCCCTGGGCTTGAGCTGGCTGGCTCCTCCCGGCTGGCGGAGCCAGGCCGCGCCCTCCGAGCCGGGAAGTATGGCCTGCTGGGAGCATCCCGGCCTGGGGTTGGTGGGCCAGCTCTGGCTAATGCCCCGCTCGACTGGAGATGGCCCGCCAGCCTGGGGGCTGCACCTGGCCCAGACGCGCGGTTGGCAGCCGCGCGAGGGGCGGGCAATCGCCTGGCAGGGCCGAACCTGCTGGGATGGCGAGTATCATGCGGGGGGTAAGGTGTTTCGGGCGCGCGTCCTGGACCTGCCGTCCGGGCTGCTGGCGGTGGCGGCTGGCGGTGACGAGGCCCGGCAAAAGGAGACTCGGCCCATGGCGGTTGAGTTGCTCGAGGGGCTGCGAATTTGGCCCGCGGCGGATCTGCTGCACACAGTCAAGCGAGGTGGCGAGAGCCTGGATTTGGTCGCACTCTGGTACACCGGCCGGGTCAGCAACGGGAAGATTTTGAAAGACTA
>JAIUYB010000005.1 GCA_020216625.1 Desulfarculus sp. | reverse complement strand
CTTCAGCCAGGCGGCCGCCCAGTCGGACCGAGCCGGCCGGGGGCAGGGGACGGCGCAGCCAGGGCGGTTTGGGGGCGGGGCGGGACAGGTCCATGGCGCGCTCCGGGCCCCGCTCCGGCACTGGTGGGGGGCGGGGGCTTCCTGTTATATATAGGACCGCGGGCCGGGGGAGACAGGCCCGCGCCTGGGGGCGCGACTCGGCGGGGGCCGGCCGCGCATCAGCCAAACCTTACGGGAGACGGGTGGAAATGCGCAAGCTCATGACGATCCTGGCGGCCGGGGCCCTGGTCCTGGCCCTGACCGCGCCGGCCTGGGCCGCGGGCTACAAGGCCGAATACAAGATGTCGCTGCGGACCTCGGAGACCTCGCCCTGGGGGGCCGGGGCCCAGAAGTTCGCCGATCTGGTGCGCGAAAAGTCCGGCGGCAAGATCAACATCAAGTGCTATTTCAACGGCAGCCTCTTCGCCGACGACCAGACCAAGGAATTCATGATGCTCAAGCAGGGCGTGGCCGACTTCGCCCTGGGCTCCACCATCAACTGGTCGCCCCAGATCCGCTCGCTCAACCTCTTCTCGCTGCCCTTCCTCTTCCCCAGCTACGAGGCCCTGGACAAGGTCAAAAAGGGCCAGACCGGCCAGAAACTCCTGGCCGAGATCGAGAAGTTCAACGTCGTCACCCTGGCTTGGGGCGAAAATGGCTATCGCGAGCTGACCAACCGGATCAAGCCGGTGGTCACCCCGGCCGACCTGGAGGGCATGAAGGTGCGCGCGGTGGGCTCGCCCATCTTCAAGGACACCTTCGCCGCCCTGGGCGCCAATCCGGTGCTGATGAACTGGGGCGACGCCCTGACCGCCTTCCAGCAGGGCACGGTGGACGGCCAGGAGAACCCGGTCAACGTCATCATCATTCCCTACAAGATTTATCAGTATCACAAGTACATCACCATCTGGCACTACACCATCGACCCCCTGATCCTGGCCGTGAACAAGGACACCCTGAAGAGCTTCTCGGCCGAGGACCAGAAAATGATCCAGCAAGCGGCCGACGAGGCCATGGCCTGGCAGGTCAACGAGGCCCGGACCGGGTTGACCGGCGACCTGGCCAGCCTGAACAAGCTCAAGGCCGAGGGCATGGAGGTGACGGTGCTCACCCCGGAGCAGATGATGGCCTTCAAGGTCAAGTGCAAGCCGGTGTGGGACAAGTGGACACCGCAGATCGGCGAGGAGATCGTCAAGGCGGCCCAGGCCGACATGCAGGGCAAATAGCGTGACCTGACGCGGGGCCGGCCCGGAGTCATCGGGTCGGCCCCGTGCTTTCTCTCCCTCTCCCGGGCGTGACGCGGGCCGGGGGGCGGGGGCCGGGCAGGAGATCATGACCGCCACGCTGCGCTGGCTGGCCGAAAACCTGGAAGAGGCGCTCTGCGCGGCCATCATGATTTTCATGGCCGGTCTGGGCTTCCTCAACGTCGTCACCCGCTACCTGGGCTTTTCCCTGGCCTACACCGAGGAGGTCCTGGTGATGCTGATGGTCTGGCTGACCATGTTCGGGGCGGCGGTGGGGATGAAGCGCGGCAGCCACTTGGCCATGAGCTTTCTGCGCGATCGCTGCCCGGCCGGCGCGCGGGCAGGGCTGGACCTGCTCAACCTCCTGCTCACCCTGGCCACCCTGACGGCGGTGATCTATCTCTGCCTGGCCTATCAACTGCCCGACGAGATCCTGATGGACACCCGCACCTCGGCCTTGGACATCCCCACCTGGTGGTACACCCTGGCCATTCCGGTGGGCGGAGCCTCGGTGATGATCCGGGCCACCCAGTCCTATCTGCGGGGCCTGGGCCGTCGCCGGGAGACCGCCTGATGGAAGCCCCGGGCCTCATCCTCTTTGGCCTGTTCCTGCTGCTGCTCCTGCTGGGGGTGCGCATCGCGGTGGCCCTGGGCTCGGTGGCCTGCCTGGTGCTGTGGCTGTTCGACCAAGGCGTGCTGGGGATCAGCCCGGTTTTTTATTCCAACATCGCCAAGTTTCCGCTCCTGGCCATCCCCTTCTTCATCCTGGCCGGCATGATCCTGGAGCGCTGCGGCATCAGCCGGCGCCTGGTGCACCTGGCCAGCCTGCTGGTGGGGCCCATCCCCGGAGGCCTGGCCATCGTGGCGGTGCTGGTCTGTGTCTTTTTCGGCGGCATCAGCGGCTCGGGTCCGGCCGACGCGGCGGCCATGGGCGCGGTGTTGATCCCGGCCATGCTGGCCAAGGGCTACGACCGGCCCTTCAGCGCCGGTCTGGTGGCGGCGGCCGGCTCCACGGCGATCATCATCCCGCCCTCCCTGGCCCTGGTGGTCTATGGCGTCATCACCGAGTGCTCGGTGCCGGCGCTGTTTGCCGGCGGCATCTTCCCGGGCCTGATCGCGGGTCTGAGCCTGATCGCGCCGGCCTATCTCATCAGCCGCCGGAAGGGCTGGGGCGGGGAGCGCTGGGGCACCCCGCGCGAAATCTGGGTCGCCTTCCGCGAGGCGTTCTGGGGGCTCTTGGCCCCGGCGGTGATCCTGGGTGGACTCTACGGCGGGTTGTTCACCCCCACCGAGGCGGCGATCATCGCGGTGGTCTATGGCCTGGTGGTGGGCATGGTCATCTACCGCAGCGTGAGCTGGGCCGACCTCTACCGCATCATGCTGGACTCGGCGGTGGCCAGCGCGGTGGTGATGTTCATCGTGGCCTTCGCCGGGCTCTTCGCCTGGACCGCCGATCGCCTGGGCACCGTGGACCGCCTGGCCCGGACCCTGCTGGCCCTGACCGACAACGGCCTGCTGATGATCCTGCTGGTGAACCTCCTGTTGTTCATCGCCGGCATGCTGCTGGACGCCATCAGCATTTATTACCTTTTCCTGCCCATCTTCATGCCCCTGATGCGGGCCTACGGCTGGGATCCGCTCTGGTTCGGCATCGTGATGACCTTCAACCTGGCCATCGGCCAGTTCACGCCCCCGGTGGCGGTCAACCTCTACGTGACCACCTGGCTGGCCGACACCAAGCTCGACCACGTGGCGGTGGCGGTGTTGCCCTTTGTCCTGGCCATGCTGCTGGGCCTGGCGGTCATCATCTTCTGGCCGTCCCTGAGCATCGCCCCGGCCCTATGGTTCGGCCTGTACCAACCCTGACCCTGGACTCGCGCGACCCCTCGCCCTAGACACCGGGCGCAAGCGACACGCGCCCCCGGTGGGCGGGACGTCCCCGCCCCTGGTGGTTAGCCATCTCCGCCCCGCCCGCGGCCAGCGTCCGCCGCGCGCCATGCCCGAAACACGCGACGCTTCCACGGCCCGAGCCCAGGGCGGGGCAGGGGAGGAGGGCCGGGCCAGGCTTGGCCCGTTGCCCGGAGCCCATCCCACGCCCCTCGACCCGAGCAGGTCCATTTTATTTGCTTGACAGACCGGGCTTCCGCGGCGAAAAATGACGTTAACGTAAACTGTAACTACCGCGAGAGGCCATGCCGTCCAAACCAGCCCCGGACCGGGAGCGGCGCTATTCCATCTCCGAGCTGGCCGCCGAGTTCGAGATCAGCACCCGCACCATCCGTTTTTACGAGGAAAAGGGCCTGATCAGCCCCCGGCGCAGCGGCGGCAACCAGCGTTATTACGACAAGCGCGACCGCGCCCGCTTGAAGCTCATCCTGCGCGGCAAGCGCTTCGGCTACAGCCTGGAGGAGATCGCCGAGATGATCGGCATGGCCGACGTGGACCTGGACGAGGCCGGCCAGATCCGGCGCAGCCTGGCCTATGGCGAGACCAAGCTCGCGGAGATCCGCCAGCGCATGGACGAGCTGCGCCTGTTGGAGCAGGACATCTTGAGCGTCAAGGCGCGGCTCATCGCCCGCCTGGAGCAATTGGAGCGCGGCGGGGCGAAGGTGGGCCGGGGCCGCCAGGGGAAGTGAAACCGCGCGGCGCGTGACGCCGGGCGAGGCCAACCGGGAGCCAAGCAAGGAGAGGGACGATGAACCTGGTGCAGATGCTGGAGCGCAACGGGCGCAAGTTCGCCCACAAGGATTGCCTGCGTTACGCCGGTCACGGTTGGACCTTCGCCCAGGTGGCCGAGAGGGCCCGGGCCGCGGCCGGGGTGTTGCAAGCCTGGGGCGTGGCCAAGGGCGACCGGGTGGCCATCATGAGCCAGAACACGCCCGGGTTCGTCTTCGCCTTCTATGGCGCGCTCAGCGCCGGGGCGGTGGTGGTGCCCATCAACCACAAACTGATGGCCCCGGAGGTGGACTACATCCTGGGCCACAGCCGGGCCAAGGTCTTTTTCTTCGATGGCGCCCTGGCCCCGGTGGCCGAGAAGATCGCCGCGCCGGTAAGAAAGGTCAGCCTGGACAGCGCCGTGGAGGACCACCAACGTCTGGAGGACCTCCTGGACGACGCCCCGGCCTTCACCCCGGTCCAGGTGGGCGACGATGACCCGGCCGAGATCCTCTACACCAGCGGCACCACCGGCAAGCCCAAGGGCTGCCTGCACTCCCACCGCAACGTGATCATGGCCGGCATCACCGGGGCCCTGGCGGTGAAGATGGACCAGAACGACCGCCTGCTGATGGCCATGCCCATCTGGCACTCCTCGCCCCTCAACAACTGGTTCATGGCCGCCCAATACCTGGGGGCCGCCACCATCCTGGTGCGCGAGTACCATCCCCTGCACTTCCTCCAGGCGGTGCAAAACGAAAAATGCACCGTCTACTTCGGCGCGCCCATCTCCTACCTGATGCCCCTGCAGATGATCCCCAACTTCGCCGAGTTCGACCTGTCCTCCATGCGGGCCTGGATCTACGGCGGCGGTCCCATCGCCGCCGACACCGCCCGCCGCCTGGCCGAGGCATACAAGAGCGACAACTTCTACCAGGTCTACGGCATGACCGAGGCCGGCCCCACCGGCACCACCCTCCTGCCCGAGGAGCAGGTGGCCAAGGCCGGCTCCATCGGCAAGACCGCCCTGCCCGGGGCCGAGCTGGTGGTGATGAAGGACGAGACCCACCCCGCCGCCCCCGGCGAGGCCGGCGAGATCTGGCTCAAGGCCGACTCCATGATGCAGGGCTATCTGGACGACCCGGCCGGTACCGCCGCCGCCTTCCATGACGGCTGGTACCGCACCGGCGACGTGGCCCGCATCGACGACGACGGGTATCTGTTCATCGTCGACCGCACCAAGGACATGATCGTCACCGGCGGCGAGAACGTCTATTCCAAGGAGGTGGAGGACGCGCTCTCGGCCCATCCCCAGGTGGTGGAGGCGGCGGTGGTGGGCCGGCCCCATCCCGAGTGGGGCGAGACGGTGGTGGCCTATGTGGTGGCGGCCAAGGACGCCGCCCTGGAGGCCGAGGCGCTCAAGACCTTCTTGGCCGACCGGTTGGCCAAATACAAGATCCCCCGCGATTTCGTGCTGGTGGATGCCCTGCCCCACACCCCCACCGGCAAGATCATGAAGTTCAAGCTGCGCGAGGAACAGGGCTAGGCCCTGGACCAGCGAAACCTCAACCCCGGCCGGGCCGACCGGCCGGGGGCCCGGAGAGGATGGCCCGATGTTTGATTTCGTGCTGAACAAAGAGCAGCTCAAGCTGCGCGACGAGGTGCGCGAGCTGGTGGGCTGGGTGCCGCGCCAGATGATCCTGGACATGGACCAGGACAAGATCACCTTCCCCAAGGAGTTTTTGCAAGAGGCCGGACGGCGCAACCTGATGGGCTGCCGCTATCCCAAGCAGTGGGGCGGACGGGGCCTGGACTGGGTGAGCACCTGCATGGTCATGGAGGAGGTGGGGGTGCTGGGTTACATCTTCGCCTGCACCTTCGGGGTGGGGGCGGAGCTGGTCTGCGACGCCATCATCCTGCACGGCACCGACGAGCAGAAGGAGCGCTACGTCAAGCCGTTGTTGGCCGGCGAATTGTTCGCGGCCGAGTGCCTGACCGAGCCCCGGGGCGGCAGCGATTTCTTCGGGGCCACCACCGTGGCCGTGGACCAGGGCGACCATTTCCTGCTCACCGGCCAGAAGCGCTTCATCGTGGGGGCCGAGGGCGCGGACTACTTCCTGGTCTACGCCCGCACCGATCCCCAGGCCCCCAACCACAAGGCCCTGACCGCCTTCATCGTGGACCGTGGCCCCGGGGTGGAGACCAAGTACCTCTACGGTCTGATGGGCTGCCGGGGCGGCGGCGCGGGCCGGGTGGTGTTCAAGGAGGCCAAGGTGCCCAAGGCCAACGTCCTGGGCAAGGTCAACGGCGCCTTGGCCGTCTTCAACACCATGATGATCCCCGAACGCCTGGGCACCGCGGCCATGACCATCGGCGCGGCCCGGCCGGCCCTGGAGGTGGCCACCGGCTACACCACCCGGCGCAAGGCCTTTGGCAAGGCCATCGCCGAGTTCCAAGGGGTGAGCTTCCAAGTGGCCCAGGCGGCCATGCTCCTGGACGCGGCCCGGGCCATGGTCTACGCCACCAGCCGGGCGGTGGACGCGGGCGTGGAGCCCAACCGGGTGCGGCGCATGGTCAGCCAGACCAAGAAGTTCGTCACCGAGTCCTGTCAGCAGGCGGCCCACAACGCCATGCAGGTCATGGGCGGCATCGGCTACACCAACATCTTCCCGGTGGAGCGCATCGTGCGCGACCTGCGCCTGGCCTCGATCTGGACCGGCACCAACGAGATCATGTCGGCCATCACCGCCAGCGAGTGGTACCGGGAGTACGCCCAGACCAAAGCCTCCCGCGACCACGAGATGGACGCGGCCGCGGCCGACGAAGCGGAGGAGAAGGTCTACGAGTAGCCCGGGCGGGGGTCAGGCTATCGGCGGCATGATTCGCGTCCTCGCGGGTGGGGCGCCAGGCCATGGTATTGAAGGCCGTCGGCGCGGTGACCTGGCCGGCCGTTGGGCTTGGGTGGCCAACGACCGGTCCGGCGGTCGGCTTCAAGCCGATAAGGCTTGTTCGCCCTTGGCCTGGGCTTGGGTGACAATGCCTTCCTTGCTGCCGTCCGGGATGGGCTCGGCGGCAAGGACGCCATATTGCGCGACCTCGCCTCGCTGGGCCCTGTCCAAGGTGAAGCCGTGCTTCTGTTCGCGCCAGGAGCGGATATCGGGGCTGCGCTCCAGGATGTAGATCACCAAATCTCTCGCGCTGGACATGCGGCGCCGCCTGGCCAGAGCGACGCCGGGTAGCGAGGCCGACAGGGGACGGGGGCTCTAGGCTACTTTTCGCTCTTGCTGCGTTTGTGCTGATACATCCTGCGGTCGGCCTCGGCCAGGAGATCCTCCAGGGGCCGGGGACCATCGGGGTCGTAGGTGGCGGTGCCCACCGAGAGGGAGAGACGATAGGCGCCAGGGCGACCCTGGTTATAGCTCTCCAGGGAGTGCTCCAGGCGGGCCAGGATGGCCGGAGCCTGCTCCTCGTCGGCCTCCATGGCCAGGGCCGCGAATTCGTCGCCCCCCACCCGGCCCACCACATCCGCCTCGCGGAAGGTGTCGCGCAGGACCAGGGCCGCGCCAAAGATGGCACGGTCGCCTTCGCGGTGGCCCAGGTTGTCGTTGATCACCTTGAGATCGTCCACGTCCACGAAGAAAAGCAGCATCCGGCGTTTCATGCGCAGCGCCGTCTTGATCTGCTGCCGGGCCAGGGTGATGAAGCCGCGCCGGTTGTAGAGGCCGGTCAACTCGTCTTCCAGGGAGAGCGCGCGCAGCTCCTCGCGCAGTTCGGCCAGCTCGGTGATGTCGCGCAGGCTGGCCAACAGCGCGGGTCGGCCCTGCCATTTGGTGGCCACCACCCGCATCTCCACCACCAGCTTGCGCCCCCCCGGGGACAACAGGCACATCTCGTTGGCGGTGTCGGCGGCCAGCTCGAAGGGGAAGGCCGAGCCTATCAGCTCGGCCGCGCTGCGCGAGAGCAGGCGTTCGGCCGAGGGATTGACGAACATCACCTTGCCGCCGAGGTCGGCCACGATCATCCCGTCGGCGTTGCTGAGAAATATCTGGCGCAGGTTGAGCTCCACCGCCTGGAGCGTCTGCTCGGTCAGCTTGCGCTCGGTGATGTCCACTCCAACGCACTGGTATTCGACCGCCCGGCCCTGGGGATCGAAAAAAGCGCGCTTGCTCCAGGCCTGCCAGCGAAGATCGCCATCCGGGCTCTGATAGGTGTGTTCGATCCGCCCCAGGGGCATCTCCGGCGTCAGCCCGGCCAGAAAGTTTTGCAGATAATCTCCGTCCTCGGCGCTCATGTGGCGGAAAAGGTTGAGACCCACCGCGCGCGCGGGCGGGATGCCGAAATACCGGCAAAAGGCCGGATTGGCGAAAGTCATCGTGCCATCGGGCAACAGCCGGCAGATCAGCTCGGCCTGGTCGTTGACGATGGAACGATAAAAATCGGATTCCACCCTGAGCTTTTCCAGGTTGGCCTGACGCAGGCGAGAAAGGTCCACCACCCGGGTCAGGTCCTCGACATCGAAGCGACCCCAGGTCAGACAATCCTGGGCCCCCAGGGCCAGGGCCGGGGCCACCAGGGATTGTTGGTCGGCGCGCAGCACCAGGATGATGGCCAGGTGGGGGGCGCGCTCACGCAGGTCGGCGATGACCTTCAGGCCGGACTGGTCGTGTCCGTCCGGAGAGAGGATAACCGCCTCCGCCATCGGCAGTTGGGTGGTGTCCAGGTGCTCCGGCAATTCCAACTGGCAATGAAGGTTGTAGCGGTCGTCGCCTGATTCGCAAAGCAGCCCGCGCAACTCATCCACTTGGCGCTGGTCGAGTCCCAGGCACAGGATTTTCATGGCCGGTTCGCCCACATCCAACTCCACGCGGGGATTGGAGAATGGATTCGTCTCCTATCCCAACGAGCATCGACGATCTTGTGTATACTTTCCACCATGGCAGCCGGTACGGCAAGGCGAAATCGCCGGCGCCGAGGCCGAAAACGCCAATCCGCGCACCATAATATGCCCTATTTCGCTGGGAGAGACAATTCGTGACCTACATGGAGAACCTGGGCTTGGCGGTGGCCCTGGGCTGCGACGCCTTCGCGGTGGGCCTGGCGGTGGGCTGCCGCTTCCATGGCCCACGCCAGGTCTTTCGCCTGGCCTTCCACTTTGGTTTCTTCCAGTTCGCGATGCCGGTGCTGGGCTGGCTGCTGGGTCAAGGCGTGGCCGAGTTCACCAGCCAATGGGGGCCTTGGCTGGCCTGCGCGGTGCTGGTCTTCCTGGGCGGGCGCATGATCCGGGAGAGCCTGGCGCCCATTCCGGAGGAGGACGCGTCGGCCTGTGCGGACCCCACCAAGGGCTGGAGCCTGGTGATGCTCAGCCTGGCCACCAGCATCGACGCCTTGGGGGTTGGTTTCAGCCTGGGACTGGTGGGGGGCGGAATTGGCTTGGCGGCGGTGATCATCGGGCTGGTGGCGGCGGCCATGACCTGGGCCGCCATGACCCTCGGGCGGCGGCTGAGCGCCCGCTTCGGACATCGCATGGGCTTGGCCGGAGGCTTGATCCTGATCGCCATTGGCGGCAAACTGCTTGTCGGGTAGGCGAAGCCTGAATAAAGGGAGGGCGAATGGAGGTCCTGGCCATCAACGGCAGCGCCAGAGGCGGGCGCGGGGTCACCGGCCGGCTGCTCAAGGCCCTGGGCGAGGGGTTGGCGGCGGGCGGAGCCAGGCTGGAGGTGTTGGAGGCGAATCAGATCAAGGTCGCTCCCTGCGCCGCCTGCCTGGCCTGCATGTTCAAGACTCCTGGAGTCTGCGCCCAACGCGACGACATGGACCGGGTGGTGGAAGGCTTGCGTCAGGCCAGCCTGTTGGTTCTGGCCGCGCCGGTCTACACCGACGGCTATCCCGCTCAGCTAAAGGCGGTGCTGGACCGCATGATCTGCTGTCTTGAGCCCTTCCTGACCCGCGACCACCAGGGCCGAATCCGCCATCCCCTGTGGTGGTCCATGCCCCGGGACTTTTTGCTCCTGGCCACCAGCGGCTTCCCGGAGCCGGCCACCTTCGCGCCCCTGATCGCCAATTTCCGGGCCCAGGCCGCCAACTTTGGCGCCCGACCCCTGGCCGAGCTGTGCGTGCCCGGCTCCATCGCCCTGCAGATGCGGCCCGAGGCCCTGGAGAGCCACTTGGAGCTGCTGCGCCGAGCCGGTCGCGAACTGGCCCGGGAGGGCGAGTTGGGAGATCCCCTGGTCGCGGCCATCAACCGGCCGCCGCTGAGCGTGGATCAATACCTGGAGATCGGGCGGGAGTACGAGGAGGTGTGCCGCCAGCGCCTGGCCAAGGCGGACGCCGGCAACCGGACTGGGAGCTAATAGCGCCCCCAGACCAGAGTTCGTTTCAGCCAGCCGACATCGCCGTCGTCGTGCCGCACCTTCAGCCAATCCTTCTGCCGCGACAATACCTTGAAGGGCACGTAGCGTTTGGCCTTGAACACCACCCGTCCGTCTAGGCCGGGCCGGTCGCGGATATTGACGATATCGACCTTGACCACCACCGCCTTGATCCCGCCCAGCAGCGAGCGATGGACCCAGGCCCGGTAGTTCTCGAAATCCACCACCCGCAGCCAGTCGCCCTTTGCTTGCAGCACCCTAACCGGATAGTAACGGTCCATGGTGAAGAGCACCTCGGATCTGGTGGAAGGTCCGGCGCGGAAGTGGGCTTCTTTGGCGGTCACGGCCAGAATTTGGCTGGCCGCGTGGGCGGCGCCGGCGCGGACGACGGGAATGGACAGACAAAGCACCAGGGCCGAAAGGGCCAGGAGCGGCCGGCGATTGGCGATGTCTGGTTTGCGGCGAGTCATGCGTCGATGTCCTCCAATTTAATATGGCAAGGATATGCAGGCTAGCGACAACAATATAATAATTAACACAGATAACTTTAGCACACTAACTAAAATCAACTGCGTGTGTTCTGCGGCGAGTGCGAAGGATGCCAAGGCGAGGCGGGGAAAGGATGGGCGCGGTGGGGGGCCGAGCCTGGTGGAGGCCTGGGTGGGATCGAACTAGCCCCGGGCCTGGCTTCCAGCCTGGCGGCGCTGACGCTCCTGGCTCAGGATCTGGCTGATTTCATCGTCGGGCACCGGTCGGCTGAACAGAAACCCCTGCATCTGGTGACACTGATTGGCGCGCAGGAACTCCAACTGCTCCTGGGTTTCCACGCCCTCGGCCACCACCTGGAGGTTGAGGCTGCGTCCCATGCTGATGATGGTGTTGACGATGGAGGCGTCGCTGGGATTGCTGGTGACATCCTGGACGAAGGAGCGGTCGATCTTCAACGCCTGCATGGGAAAGCGTTTGAGGTGATAGAGGCTGGAGTATCCGCGACCGAAGTCGTCCATGAACAGCTTAACGCCCAGGTCCGCCAGATCCTGCATGGTGCGGATGGCATCCTCGACGCTGTGCATCAACACGCTCTCGGTCACCTCCAACTCCAGGCAGGACGGATCCAGGAGGGTCTCCTCCAGCACCTGGGCCACGGTCTGGACCAGGTTGCGTTGCTGGAACTGGCGCGGGCTCAGGTTCACCGCCACTCCCAGGCTGTGGTGTCCCTGATCATGCCAGATTTTGGTTCGGGCGCAGGCGGTGCGCAGGACCCATTCGCCAATGGGCACGATCAGGCCGGTCTCCTCGGCCAGGGGGATGAAGTCGGCCGGGGAGACCAGGCCGTGGCCCGGACGCTGCCAGCGCACCAGGGCCTCCAACCCCACCACCAACCCAGTGTCCAGGTCCACCTTGGGTTGATAGAAGACCAGCAATTCATCGCGGGCGATGGCCCGACGCAGGGCGCGCTCCATCTCCAGACGCCGCACCACCACCTGGTTCATGGCCGGGGTGAAAAGCTTGTAGTTGTTGCGGCCCTCGCCCTTGGCCCGGTACATGGCCAGGTCGGCGTTGGACACCAGGGTTTCGGGCTCCAGCCCGTCGTGGGGGAAGATGGTGATGCCGATGCTGGCGGTGATGAACAGCTCCTGGTCGCCGATCTGGATCGGCTCGGCCAGGGTTTCCAGGATGCGCTCGGCCACCTGCACCGCCGCGTCGGGTTCGCCCACCGCGCTCAACAGCATGATGAACTCGTCGCCGCCCAGGCGGGCCACCGTGTCCTCCTCGCGTACCCAACGCACCAGGCGCTTGGCCACCTGTTGCAGCAGCAGGTCTCCGACGGCGTGGCCCAGGCTGTCGTTGATGGTCTTGAAGTTGTCCAGATCCAAGAAAAGGATCGACAACCCCCGGCCCCGACGCTGGGCCTGGGCAAGGGCCACCTTGAGCCGGTCGTTGAACAGCATCCGGTTGGGCAGCCCGGTCAATGCGTCGTGATAGGCCTGGTAGGATATCTTCTCCTGGCTGCGCTTGGCCTCGGTTATGTCATGGAACACCCCGACATAGTGGGCGGTGCGGTTTTGGGAGTCCTTGATGGCGGTGATGGTCAGCCACTCCGGATAGGCCTCACCGTTTTTGCGCCGGTTCCAGATCTCGCCCTGCCAGTGCCCCTTTTCCGCTAGATCCCGCCACATCTGACCGAAAAACTCCGGCGGGTGGTGACGGGAGTTGAGCAGGCGGGGATTGTTGCCCACCGCCTCCACCGCGCTGTAGCCGGTGATGTCGCTGAAGGCCCGGTTGACCATCTGGATCACGCCCTGGGTGTCGGTGACCAGGATGCCTTCCACGGTGTTTTCGAAAACCCGCGCCAACAGCCGCATCTGCTCTTCGGAGCGGCGACGGCGGGTGATGTCCTGCACCGCGCCCACCAGGCGCAGGCCCTTGCCGCTGGCGTCCAACTCCAACTCGGCCTGCTGGTTGACGATGCGCTCCTGACCGTCGGGGCGCAGGATCCGATGCTCCAGGGAGAGTGGATGATGAAGATGGATGACCATCTCCAGGTGCTCGCGCACCATGTCCAGATCCTCGGGATGCACCGCGCGCAGAAAGCGGTTGAGGGTGATGGGGCTGTTGGGCGTGTCGATGCCGTAGATGCGGTAGACCTCGGCCGAGCAGGTCAGCGCCCGGCTGGCCAAATCCAGCTCCCAATTGCCCAGTTTGGCCATCCGCTGGGCCCGGGCCAGGCTGGCCTCGCTCTTGCGCAGGGCCTGCTCGGCCAACACCCGCTGGGTGATGTCGCGCAGGGTAACCACCATGCCGGTGGGCTGGCCCGCTTCGTCCAATAGGGCCGCGCCGCTCAAGGAGACATGGACCAGGCGGCCATCCTTGGTGCGGCGGCGGCCGCGGAAGGCGCTGACCGTCTCCCCGGCCAGGACCCGGGCGTAGAAGGCTTGGGTGGCGTCCTCCTCGTCGCTGGGGATGAACCCGGGGCGTCGGCCTAATAGCTCCTCGGGCTGCCAGCCCATGATGCGGGTGAAGGCCGGGTTGAGATACTGGAAGCGTCCCTCCAGGTCATAGATCACCACCGGGTCCGGCGCGCACTCCAGGGCCGCCCGCAGACGCTCCTCGGAGGCGCGCAGGGCCTGTTGGGCCCGGGTCTGCTCGGTGACGTCCTTGAGCATGCCCACCATGCCCGTCACCCGGCCGGCGTCGTCCAGATTGGGCCCGCCGCTCATGGCGAACAGGCGGGTGCCGCCGTCCCGATGCTTCAACTCGTCGGTCAGGTACTGGGTCTGGTGGCCGTCGCGGATGCTCTTGAACAGACCGGCCAGTTTGCCGGCGGCCCCGGGCGGAGCGAAATCCACGAAATAGCGGCCCAGGACCTCCTCCGCCGGGTGGCCCAGGATCCGGGTCCAGGCCGGATTGACGTAGGTGAAGGCCCCCTTCTCATCGAGAGTGTAGATGATGTCCGGCGCGTTCTCGCTCAGGCGGCGGAAGCGCTCCTCGCTGCGGCGCAGGGAGGTCTCGGCCGCCACTTGCTGGGAGATGTCGCGCACCACCGCCAGCAGGTAGGGCTGCCCCTGGATGATCACCTGGTTGAGGCTGACCTCGGTCTCGAAGTCCTGGCCATCGCAACGGCGGTGCCGCCAGGTGTAGCGCAGTGATTCGCCGGCCTTGGCCCGAGCCGCCAGCTCGTCGAAGGCCGCGTCCGAGGGGCGTCCATCGGGTTGGACGGCCGGGGAAAGATCGGCCGGCGTCCGGCCGATGATCTCCGGGCGTGAGCAATTGAAGATTTCCAGGCTGCGGGGATTGCAGTCCAGCAAACGACCGTCGGCCAGGATGAAGATGGCGTCGCCGGCGGTCTCGAAGAGGGTGCGGTAGTGGGCCTCGCTGTAGACCAGACGGGTCAGGCTGGCCTCGTCATGGCCTGCCGGACCCAGGGTTTTTTTGATCCGGGCCAGTTCGGCCTCGGACGGGGACGATGGCGCGGCAGGGCCGTGAGCGCCCTTTGCTCGGCGGCCGGGGGGCAGGTTGTCCTGGGACATGCCGGCTCCGTGAGCTTTGGTGGTATTTGGAATGGATAATTATCGCCCATGCCGCGCATCGATGTAAACCGCCATTTCATTTGCCGCCACCCCACCTCGCAAGCAAAGCCGGCCGCCGCCGACCCTCCAGGAGGTGGTGGATGTGGGGCCTCTGGCCACCGCGGCGACAGGGGTCGCTGGACCCCGTCCCGCCCATGGCCCCAGGGGTCTTGGCTTGGCCTGGCCGGGAGGCTGGATGGCGGCGGCGATGGTGGAATGGTTTCGGCGCTCAAGGGTCTTGAGAGCGCATAATTTGCGGTGGAAAAGTGGAAAACATACGCAACTGACCTGAACAAAGGAGAAACCATCCGTGGTGGCTGGTGGAGTTCAGGTGGTTAATGGGAAATAATTGGTGCAGCCATGCGGGAAAAATCCGGGTTGGCTGGCCGAGGCTGGCGGAAAAACCGTCTGGCAAAGGGGAGAGGGAGGGGCGAGAGATAGAGGAATTGGGCATGCGCTGGCGGAAAAGCCGGGGGTTGGCTGGCCGACGGCGGTGGATATAACCGGGGATCGCGGTGGCGTGGGGAGGCTGTGGGTTGGCTGGCGGTGGAAAAAGTCGGCCTTGCCACGGTCGGAGGGTGGAAAAGGCGGGGTGGGATGGAGAAAAGCCGGTGACCGGCGCGCAAGCGCGGTGGGAAAGTGGGTCTGGCTGGCGGGCAAATCGGAGGAGGGGCCCGGGAGGAGTGGCGGAGAGGCTGGGTCGCGAAAATGCCTTGGTGGATGGCGGCCGACAGTGACAACATATTGCAAACCAGGCGGTGATCCTTGGCGGTGTGCGCGAGGTGGCCAGGGGCGGCGTCAGCGAGGGTGACCATAAGCGGCGTGGGGCGGGGCTGGGTCCGCCGGGAGGAGGCGCGAGATGCGGATAGGGGTGCCACGGGAGACCAAGGCCGAGGAATACCGGGTGGGCCTGGTGCCGGCTGGAGCGCGGGCCCTGGTCCAGGCCGGACACCAGGTGGTGGTGGAGGCCGGGGCCGGGCTGGGCGCGGGCATCGAGGACGCCGAATACCTGGCGGCCGGGGCCAGCCTGGGGGACGCGGACCAGGCCTGGGCGGCCGAGATGGTGGTCAAGGTCAAGGAGCCCATCGCGCCCGAGTTCCGGCACCTCCGGCCGGGGCTGACCCTGTTCACCTACCTGCACCTGGCCGCCGCCCCGGATCTGGCCCGGGAACTGGCCCGACAACGGGTGACCGCGGTGGCCTATGAGACCATTCAGCTCGCCGACGGCAGCCTGCCCCTGCTCACCCCCATGAGCGAGGTGGCCGGCCGCATGGCGGTGCAGGCCGGGGCCCATTTCCTGGAGCGGACCCAGGGCGGCCGGGGAGTGCTGCTGGGCGGGGTGCCCGGCGTCCGCCGCGGGCGGGTGGCGATTCTGGGAGCTGGGG
>JAIUYB010000437.1 GCA_020216625.1 Desulfarculus sp. | reverse complement strand
AGCGCGCCTTCATCATGGTGGAAGAGCGGAGCGGGGAGCGCACCATCATCTGGACCCGAGACGAGGCCTGCCGCCTGGAGCCGGGGGACCTGGACGAGAAGCTCATCGCCGGCGCCCGGGTGCTGCACCTGGACGGGCACTTCTGGCAGGCGTCCATCGCCGCGGCCCGAATGGCCAAGGCCCACGGCCTATTGGTGAGCCTGGATGGGGAGCGCATCTTCGCCGGCACCGAGGAGCTGGTTTCGTTGTGCGACGTGGTGGTGGGTTGCGAGGATTTCGCCCAGCGCCTTTTCGGCCTGGACAGCCCGGAGCGGGCCCTGGCCCGCCTGGCGGAGCTGGGGCCGGCCTGGGTGGGGCGCACCATGGGGCGGGGAGGAGCGGAGCTTTTGGTGGACGGGCGGCGCTATTACGCGCCGGGCTTCATGGTGGACACGGTGGACACCACCGGAGCCGGCGACGTTTTCCATGCCGGCCTGGTGCACGCCCTGCTGTTGGGCCTGGACCCGCAGTCGGCCCTGATCACGGCCAACGCCCTGGCCGCCATCTCAACCACCGGTCTGGGCGGGCGCGCGGCCTTGGCCACCCGGCCGCAACTGGATGCCTTCCTGGCCGCCCACCCCCGGCGGTCCTGAACCAGCCTCCGGGGGCCTAGGATTCCACCGCCAGCATCCGGCCCAGCTTGATCATGGACTCGTGCGGCCCCATGGCGATGAGGGTGTCGCCCCGGTCGATGACGGTGTCGGCCGGCGGGTTGAAGATCATGCGATCGTCGGCCTTCTTGATGGCCAGAATGATCAGGTCAAGGTTCTGGCGCAGGCCGGACTCCTTGAGGCTGACCCCCACCAGTTCGTTCTCCTGCCCCACCACCAGCTCCTCCATCTGCAGGGCCAGGTCCGAGCCGTGGAAGGTGAGGTCGATGAAGTCGGCCACCGAGGGGCGCAGGACGGTCTGAGCGATGCGGCGGGCGCCGATGAAGTAGGGCGAGACCACCTTGTCCGCCCCGGCCCGCTTGAGCTTGCGCTCGCTGCCCGGCTCGGTGGCGCGGGCGATGATCAACAGGTCCGGCCGCATGCCCCGGGCGGTGAGCACGATGTAGACGTTGTCGGCGTCACTGCTGACCGTGGCCACCAGGCCCCGGGCGCGGTCGATGCCCGCGGCCAGAAGGCTCTCGTCCTCGGTGGCCGAGCCCAGCACGTAATGGATGCCCGCCGCCTCCAGCCGCCGGGTGGCCTCCTCGCTGGTGTCGATGACCACCATGCCCACGTTCTTTTCCGCCAGCATGTCGGCCACCTGGGCCCCGATGCGGCCATAGCCGCAGATGATGTAGTGGTCCTTGAGCGATCGGATCTTGCGCTCCAAACTGCGCCTCCCCATCACCTGGCGGAGTTTGCCCTCCACCACCCACTGGGTGATCATGGTCAGGAAATAGAGCACCGAGCCCACGCCCGTCAGGATCAGCCCGATGCTGAAAAGTTCGCCTGGCCGGCTGAGGGGGTGGACCTCGCCGTAGCCCACGGTGGAAACCGTGGTGATGGTCATGAACAGGGAGTCGTGGAAATCCCAGCCCTCGATGAGCATGTAACCCAGGGTGCCACCGCCCAACACCACCACGAAGGTGGTCAGGGCCAAGGCCACCTGGCTATCGAACAGGACGAAGGCGCGCCTTTTCACCGTGGGATGGGGCCGCTCATCGGGCGGCGCCTTCCGGAGATGCCGGCTCGGAGCCCACCACGTCGGCGGCGTATTCCGCCAGGTTGGAGGGCAGGTTGGCGAAGATGATCATGAAGGGGACATTGCCACCGGCGGTCAAGGGCTGGGGTTGCCCCTGCGACAAGGGGGGCTGCTCTAGCCTGGCCTTGAGCTCCTCGTAGGGCAGCTCCTGCAACTCCTCGGTGGAGAACACCTGGCCGGCGTAAACCATGATCTGGGCGGCGGTCTTGCCCTGGGTGTCATTGAGCTGGCCGCGCACCGTCACCTTGATCCGGGCCTGGTCGCCTTCGTTTTGCACCTGGCCCTGGATCACGAACAAACGGCCGGACTTCTGGTTCATGCGGTAGTAGGCCCGCACCTGGCTCAGACGCAGACCGCGGTATTCGGCCTGGGCCGGGGGCTTGACGGCGGTGGCGTTCTTGCCGCCAGGCAGACCCGCCGACCCGGGCTTGGTGGCTGGCCGGCTAAGGATCAGGCTGAGGCCGGGCAGGGAGCGGAAGGGATTGACCACCTGGGGCAGGAGGTGCATGCGATCCAGAACCAAAAGCCCGCCCACCAGGACCAGGATCAGGATGATTGGCAGAAAGACCAGCCAAAAAAGCAGCTTGATGCCCTTGCCGCCCTTGGGGCGTTCATCGCGCCGGGTCATGGCGTCCACGTCCAACCCGAAATCGGCGTCCTCGGCCGCGGCCGCCGCCTGGCCGGGCTCGACGCTCAACTCGAAGGTGTCCTGGGACTGGCCATGGGGTTCGGAGGGCGCGGGTTGACCCGCGTTGGGAGGCGGGACCTGGAATACTTCCTGGCAGCGGCTGCAACGCACCCAGGCGCCATCCGCGCCCAAGCGGCTGTCGTCAAGATTGAACTTGGTTTGGCACGATTCGCACTGGACGATCATGGGGCAATCCTCAGCCTCGCTGGCGGTCCAGCTTGACCTCGTAGACACCGGGAAGGTGCCGATAGCATTCGTTGTAGTCCAGGCCATAGCCCACCAGGAAACCCTGGGGGACCCGGAAGCCCACGTAGTCGATATCCAGCGCCAGCTCGCGGCGTTCGGGCTTATCGATGAACGAGCAGACCTTCACCTCGGCCGCGCCCATACCAGCCAGGCGATCCAGAAGCCAGCGCACGGTCCGCCCGGTGTCAACGATGTCCTCAACCACCAGAACCCGCTGTCCCTTGAGGTCCAGCTCGGGTTCCTTGGTCATGGTGATGGTGCCGCAGGAGACGCTGTCGGCCCCGTAGGAGGCCAGGCGCACGAAGTCCATCCTGACCGGCACATTCATGGCTCGCGCCAGGTCGCCCAGGAAGACGAAGGCGCCCTTGAGGACGCCAAGCAGGATGATGTCTTTTCCCATCTCGTGGGAGATCTGCCGGCCCAACTCGCCCACCCGGGCCTGGATCTGCTCGGGGGTGAGGACCACCTCCAGGGGATGTTGCTCGTTGCTCACTGGTCGCTCACGCCTCGCATGGATCGCCTCGCCCGCCCGCTGGGCCGTCGTTCGGCTCACCGCGCCCCGGGCCCGCTAGG
>JAIUYB010000436.1 GCA_020216625.1 Desulfarculus sp. | reverse complement strand
TGGCCAGCGGCGGCCAGGGCCCGGGCCTGGTCCAGCTTGAACAGGCTGGCCAGGTTGGGGCCGGCGACCTGGACCGCGCCTTGGTAGGCCTCCGCGGCCTCGGAGTACTTCTTCTGGCCTTCCAGGGCCTGGCCCAGGCCGCGCCAGATCAGGGGAGCCAGCGCGGCGGGCAGGCCGGGTTCGTCGCTCAGCTCGCGCAGAACCTTCTCGGCCTCGGCGTACTGCCCCTGGCGCAGGTGAACCTCGCCCAGGGCCAGGGCGGCCTGTTGGCCGGCGTCGGTGGCTCCATATTGCCCCACCACCTGGGTCAGCTCCTTGACCGCGGCGGCGGTCTGGGCCGGTTCGGCCTGGCCCATGACGCTGTCGGCGTAGTAGGCGAAGGCCTGGGCGAAGGCCATGGCCCCCTGGGCCTGGCGGTGGTTGAGGTAGGTCTGGATGCCCACCACCAACAGCAGCGCCGCCACCAGGGAGCAGACGCCGATGATCAGCATCCGGGCGTGGGACTTGGACCAACGCACGGCGCGGTCGGAGATGGTGAGGAACTCGTCGGGCTCCTTGAGCAGCTTTTTACGGTCGATTTTGGCCATGCTCCGGTCCTTACGCCGGCTGACGCGCCGGCTGACTGCCTAGGGTTGTCTGGGCGAAGGCGGCCGCGCCCAACAGCGGGGCCTCCTGGCCCAGGGCCGCGGCGACAATCCGCACCCGGCCCGGCTTCACGATGCGCAGCCGGTCGGCCAACGCCGCCCGGCAACCCGGCTCCATCAGACCCCAGCCCTTGGCCACTCCGCCGCCGATGATGGCCAGATCCAGGCCGGTCAGGGCCACCAGGTTGGCCAGGGCCCGGCCCAGCATCAGGCCGGCCTGGTGAAACAGCTCCACGGCCAGGGGGTCGCCGGCCTGGGCCGCCAGGTCCATGGCCCTGACTCCGTCGCCGGGCCGGAGGCTGGTTGGCCGGCCGGCGGCCAGGGCCTCCTCTAGAGCGCCCACCAAGCCGGTGGCCGAGGCGTAGGCCTCCAGGCAGCCCCGGGCTTCGCAGCCGCACTTCCGTCCGCCGGGCTCCACCAGGGTGTGGCCGATCTCTCCGCCGCAACCCAGGGGTCCCACCACCAGGCGTCCGCCCAGGACCAGGCCCCCGCCCACCCCGGTGCCCAGGGTGAAGCAGATCAGGTCGTCCACCCCCCGGCCCGCTCCAAAGCGGTGCTCGCCCAGGGCGTAGAGGTTGGCGTCGTTCTCCAGGGCCACCGGCGCGTCGCAGGCCGCGGCCAGGCGTTGGGCCAGGGGATAGCCCGCCATGGCCGGCAGGTTGGGCGAGGTCAGGATCAGGCCCTGGGCGCGGTCCAACACCCCGGGGCTGGCGATCCCCACCCCGCCCAGGGTCAGGCCCCGGGCCACGGCCGCCCGGCCCAACTCGGCCACTCCGGCGGCCAGGCGATGCACCAGATCGTCGGGGCCGCGCCCGGCCTCGGTGGCGAAGCGCAGATTGGCGACCACCTGGCCCTGGTGGACCAGCGCGAGACGGGCGTTGGTGCCGCCCAGGTCGATGCCCACCCAGGCTGGCATGGCCTGGCCTTCTTGCCTTTCCGGATCCCGCGCGGGATCCCTGGGGTCATTTGCCCGCGCGCACCTCGTCCTTGATGCGCTTGACGTGGCCGCGGCCCATGCCCTTGACCTCGCAACCCAGCTCGAAGTAGCGCCGGATGCGGGCGTCGTCCAGGATGGCGAAACAGTCCACCACCGCCAGCGGCCCCCCGGCCTGGGCCACCACCCAGTCCGGGTCCAGACCCAGATACTCGCCGTGGCGCACGCACAAGACCACCGCGTCGGCGCCCTTCAGGCTCTCGGCCAGGTCCTGGCTCACCCGCAGCTTGTCCAGGTCTTCCTGGTTGCGGAAGAAGCGGCCCCGGCTATGGCCCGGCGCGGGATAGCTGTCTTGCCTCTCAAACTCCCACCAGCGCAACACGTAGGGGTCGTGCACCCGGACCATGGCCCCCATCTCCGCCAGCTTGCGCACCACCAGCTCGCTGCCGGAGTAGCGGGTGTCGCCCACGTCCTCGCGGTAGGCCGCGCCCAGCACCAGGATGTCGCTGGCGGCCACGATGCGCCCCATGTTGCGCAAGGCGTCGCGCACCAACTCGGCCGCGTGCAGGGAGCGGTTGTCGTTGATGTCGATGGCCATGGGGGTCAGCTTGAACAGCGGCTCCTGGAATCCCATCAGGTGGTGATAGGACCAGACCCCCAGGCCGCCGTCCTTGGGCAGGCAGTAGCCGCCGATGCCCGGCCCGGGGAACATGATGTTGCTGTGGGTGGGCCGGGCCTTGATGGCCTGGATCACCTTGACGATATCCACCCCGTTGCGCTCGGCGAAGACCGACCACTCGTCCATGAAGGCCAGCAGGGTGGCGCGATAGCTGTTCTCCACGATCTTGCAGGTCTCGCTCTCGATGGGCCGGTCCATGACCGTGAGCGGGAAGTCCTTGACGTTGAGCACCTCGGAGAGGAAGGCCACCACCAGCTCGCGGCTCTTTTGGTTCACCCCAGCGCAGACCCGCCAGAAGTCGCGGATGCTTTTCACGTATTCCTTGCCCGGCATCACCCGCTCGTAGCTGTGGGCCAGCAAGGGCTCCTCGGCGATGCCCCGGGCCTGGAAGGCCTTTTTCATGATGGGATAGGCCACGTACTCGGTGGTGCCCGGGGGCACGGTGGTCTCGATCAGCACCAGGCAGGAGGGGGGGATCTTCTCGGCGATGACCTTGAGGCTCTCCTCCAGGGCGCGCATCTCCACCGTGCCCTGGCAGACGTCGGCCAAGGCGGCCTTGGAGTAGTCGCACTGCACGTCCACCACCACCACGTCGGCGTGGGTCAGGGCCTCGTAGGAGAAGCTGGCGGTCAGGGTTTTCTTTTCCTTCACGCAGCGGGCGATCAGCTCGTCCACCTCGGGGTCGTCGGCCTTCACCGGGGAGTAGCCCCGGTTAAGCAGTGGAATTTTCCAGTAGCTGCGGGGGCTGGGCCGTTGCATGCCGATCACCAGCTTGTTGACCCGACCCTGGGCGTCGGTGCTGTCGGCCACCACCGCGGCCATCACCGCGCCCACGAAACCCACGCCCATGACCACCACCACCTGGCGGCCCTGGGCCTTGGCCTGGGCGGCCAGATCGGCCAAACGCTGGTTTTCGCGGTCGAAGTCAGCTTGGGTGGGCAGGGGAAGACCTCGCCCTCGGGGCTGGTGGAAATCAGACGATC
>JAIUYB010000435.1 GCA_020216625.1 Desulfarculus sp. | reverse complement strand
ATGGACAGATTCACGCCCACCTTGATGGGCGTTGGCTCGGCCGCGGACGTGGCGGACCCACTCGCGCCCAAGGCCAAGGCGATCACCGCCCACAAGAGGATCCGCGCGCCGGCATCGTGCAAGCGGGGCATCGTCTCACCTCACGGCTTTTTTGGGGGGGGGCGAGCGGGCGTCGACGACCAGCGCCCGAAATGTTTTCCAGATTAACCAGATGGGCTTCGCCTGTCAAGGCCGCCGCGCGGTGCGATCCCCCCGGTCACCGGCAACCGGCGGCGGTCGCAGCCGTGGGCCAGGCGATAGCTCAAGAAGTAGAATTTCCATCCCACCGGGTTGGTGAGCTGGTCCCAGGCCAGGTGGTAGGCCCAGCCGCAGACCAAGGCCGCGGGCCACGCCGGCCAGCCCCCCAGCCATAAAAAAACCACCGCCAGGAACAGCAGCTCCCAGGAATGGGCCAGCAGGGCCAGGCGGGTGACCTGGTGGGTGTGAAAGGAGGCGAAAAAGTCCCGGAGTCCACCCCAGCCGCGCCGCCACCAGACATAATCGGGAAAATGGTCCAGGTCCACCAGCAGGCTGGCCGCGGCCGCGGTCGCGGCCTGGGGCAGATCGCCGCCGCCAGCCAGCCAGAGGCCCAGCAAGGGGACGGACGCAAGCAGGTGTTCATTGGAACGCATCGCCGGAGCCTCCGTATCATCGGCCAGTTGCGAAAGTTTGCCCGATGGGGCAAAAATTGTGTATTCCTGATAATTGGCCCCGAGGCAGGCACATCAGAACCTTGGAACAGGTAATTGGCTATAGACGATCCGACCTGGCAGGTCAAGTCCCTGCGCGCCCAGCTCCAGGCCCTGGAGAGACTGAGCGCCGCCATGATCTCGGCGGTGGAACTCAACGTGCGCCCGGTTTTCGAGGCGGCGCTGGAGGAGGCCTGCCAGGCCCTGGGCGCGGACATGGGCGCGCTGCACCTGGGTGACGAAGAGCGCGGCCTCACCCGCCTGGTGGCGGGCCACCAGCTCGATCCCCTCTGGGCCCGGGCCTGGCAAAGCCTGGAATTGGACGGCAGCGCGCCCCCGGCCCAGGCCCAGCGCCAAGGCCGGGTTCTGGAATTGCTGGGCGCCGACGCCCCGCCGGGCCTTGAAGGGGTGCTCTGCGCCCCGGTGCGCGGAGCCGAGCTGTGCGTGGGGGCCATCAGCCTGCTCTGGTTGCGAAAGCCCGCCCCGCATCCGGACCGCGCCAGTTTTCTGACCACCCTGGGCCACCTGGTGGGTCTGGCCATCGAGCACGCCGGCCTGGTGGCGGAGATGGTGGACAACCTGGAGCAGGTGCTTCTGCTCAAGGACAAGGTGGAACGGCGCAACTCCGAGTTGGACGAACTCAACCGCAAATTAAGCCAGGCCAACCGGAGCCTGGAGCAACTGTCGGTCACCGACGGCCTGACCGGGCTATACAACCACCGCCACCTGCACCAGCGCCTGGCCGAGGAGGTGCGCCGCTCCCGCCGCCAGGGCCAGCCGGTCTGTCTGCTGATGGCCGACCTGGACCACTTCAAGCGCGTCAACGACCACTTGGGCCATCAGGCCGGCGACGAGGCCCTGCGCCTGGTGGCCAGTTGGCTCAGCCACAGCGTGCGCGAGGTGGATACCGTGGGGCGCTATGGCGGCGAGGAGTTCGTGGTGGTCTTGAGCGACTGCGACCTGGCCAACGGCCTGAAGGTGGCCGAGAAGCTGCGCTCCCTGGTGGAGACCAGTTCGCGCCGCCCGCCATTCGACGCCCTGGGCGGGCTGACCATCAGCCTGGGCGCGGCCCAGCTCAAGCCGGGCATGACCCCCGAGGAGTTGATCAACGCCGCCGACCGGGCCCTCTACCGCGCCAAGCAGGGCGGGCGCAACCAGGTTCAGGCCGCCGACCCGGCCTGAACCATGACCACGTTCATTTAATTATTCCGCCACCTTGTAGCCATGAGCCTTTAGATCCTCGACCGCCGCGTCGATCTTCTTGCCCTGGACCCGGATATAGAGCCGCTGGTGGCCAGCGCGCCGCCGCTGGGGCATGGAGAACATGGCCAACACCGGCAGGTTGTGGGCCTCCACGATGCCGGCGATGCGGCTCATGGCCCCGACGCGCTGGTCCAGTTGCAGGTTTTCCAGCTCGATGAACGACTCCCACCGGGGGTCGCCAAAAAGGGCCACCACCGCCTGGTAGATCTCGGTCTCGGTGACAATGCCCACCAACCGTCCCCGTTCCACCACCGGGAAGGCCCCGATGCCCTGTTCGTGCCCGGTCTGGATCACCTCCATCACCGAATCCTCGGGCGAGACGCAGATCGGATCCTTGCGCATCACTTCGGCCACGGTGAGCTTGCTCATTAAATAGTTGAGCTCCCACACGCTCAGGCTGGTGGCGGCTGAGGGCGAGGCCTCCATGATGTTGCGATGGGTGAGCATCCCCACCACCCTGCCGCGCTCCACCACCGGCCGGCGGCGGATCTGGTCGTCGCGCACCAGCTGGGCCGCGTCCATCAAGGGGGTGTTGGGCTTGACGGTCAGGGGGTTGCTGGTCATCCAGTGCTTGATTTTCATGGCGCACCTGTCGGTTGAGGGGAGGGTGGGATCGTTCGGAGCCTGGAGGCCATTATAGACCATGCCACCCCTAGGGGTTAAGCGCCATGAAGGGCGCCGCCGCCCCGCCGGAGGGTCGGGCGGGGCGGCGGCGGTGGGAGGGAGAGAAGAAGCTGGTCGGGAACTGGTCAGGCCTGGGAGGCGGAGAGAGCCGGGCGGCGAAGACGACCTTGAGCCACCAGACCCTGAAGGACGGCCACCACGGCCGCGTCGTCGGGCAGATGGTCTTGCAGGCGGGCCACCAATTGGCCGAGGGTTGTCACCCTTTGGGGCCGGCCCGGGCTCTTGGTCTTGGCGTTGGTCTTGATCCGCATCTGACTCGCTCCATGTGGCGTTGACTGGCCGGAATAGATTGCAGGCAGCGTGCCACCCCGCCGCGCCGTCGGCGGGAAGCCTGATTCGGCTTTGCGATTAACGGCTTGAAATGGCAGGCATATCTGAGGAAAACTCAACTGGGCCGGCCGAGGTGGGTAGCCGTTTCGCGCCCGGGGCCGGTGGGCGCAAAATTATTATGCACCACCGGCGACCTTGACCGGCTCCCGCCGGTCCAAGCCTGTCGCACGGCGTCTTTACGTGTATATTTCGGGTGCGGACCGGCCGATCGTCCACCGGCCCACCCACCCCAAAACT
>JAIUYB010000434.1 GCA_020216625.1 Desulfarculus sp. | reverse complement strand
GGTGGAGCCGGCGGAATTGAGCCCCCGGCTCACCGGCACGATCGCCCGGCTCATACGGTCCGCGGTGGTGTCCAGCCACATGGCTTGGCTATCTCCGCTGGATGCTATTGGGGAGGCCCCGGCGGCGGGAGCATCCGTCCCGCCACCGGGGCGAGGGGAGGGCTTACCTTTCGCGCTCGGCCAGCAACCGGGTCGCGACCTCCATCAGCTCGCGGGCGGGGTGGCCCTTGGCCTCGGCGTCCTTGACCCAGCCCTCGCGCAGGGGCGTGAGCAACTTGATCCAGCGGGCGCGCTCATCCTTGGGCAACTTGTAGAAAACGTCGCCCTTCTTGGCCATGAAATCCTTGTCGATGGCCTCGTACTTGTCGAAAACCTGGCCGGTCAGGGTGGCCATCTTCATGCCGCTGATGGCCATGATGGCCTTGCGGTCCTCCTCGGAGATGGAGTTCCACTTCTCCTTGTTGGCCACCACGTAGAAGCCGTTGGCCGCCAGGCTGCACTCGGTGTGGTACTTGAGCACCTCGGTCATGCGCTGGGAACGCAGGGGGGCGTAGGGCAGGATCGAGCCCTCCACCACGCCGCTCTGCAGGGCCAGGTAGACCTCGGTCATGGGGATGGCCTCGGCCGCCGCGCCCAGGGCCTTGAGAATGGCGTTGCTGACCGTGCCGCCGGCCGCCACCAAGGTGCCCTTGAGGTCCTCCAGGGTCTTGACCTCCTTCTTGGTGAAATGCAGGTGGTAGGCGGGGTTGAGATAGAACCACAACGGCACCACCTCGGCGAACTCCTTCTGCATGCCGGCGTTTTGCTCGTAAAGGGCCTGCATCACCTCGCTGCTGTCCTGGGCCCTCTCGGTGGCCATCAGGGGCTGGTCCATGATGGTGGACAGGGGGAAGCGCTCGGCGGTGTAGGTGGGGCAGGAGCAGCCGATGTCAGTCACCCCGCTGGTGACGGCGTCGAAGGTCTGGGCGGAGGTGCAAAGGGCGTTGGAATAGAAGATGGTCACCTTGACCCGGCCCTGGGTGACCTTGGCCACCTGCGCGGCCCATGGCTGGAACACCTCCGTGGAAAGGGGGTGCTTCTGGTTGTACATGATGTTCAGGCGCAGGTTCAGCGCCAGGGCGGACGACGACGTGATCATCACCGCCAACGCCGCCAGCGCCGCGATGGTCAGGAAGCGTCTAGGCATCCGGGCTCTCCTTTCAAACTGGGCTTGAGGCCTTGCCGCCGGGGGGCGAAAAAAGTGTCGTCCCAACCGGCGATTAAATGTAAAACGTATGACATTAATAAACCAACCCTGAATCCGGGTCAATGGGTTTGTGACCTCAATCGGCGTTGGGGAATTCTCCTGGTCCCGAGCCAGTCATGGTTCTGGGTGACAGGGGCCGTCGTCTGCTATAGTACCTGTTGAACTCGGAGCGCGCATGCCGGGCAAACTCAATAAAATCAAACAAATGCCAAGCCTGTACCAAGGCGTGGTCAACATCCTGAAGGAGGCGATCATCGCCGGGCGCTACCTCCCCGGCGAGGCCCTGCCCAGCGAGATGGAGCTGGCCGCCCAACTGGGAGTCAGCCGCCCGGTGGTGCGCGAGGCCCTGCGGGCCCTGCAATCCTCGGGCTTCGTGGTTATCCGCCGGGGGATCAAGGGCGGGGCCTTCGTGGGCGACGCCGCCCGCCTGGGCCTGGGCGACAACCTGGCCGACCTGATCCGTCTGCGCCGGGTGACGGTGGCTCATCTCTACCAGGTGCGCTCCCATCTGGAGCCGGAGGTCTGCCGTCTGGCCGCCTTGAACGCCAGCGAGGAACAGCTCGAGAAAATCAGCCAGATGCTGGACGAATACCGCGCCGCCGACAGCGACGACCAGCGGGTGACCCTGAACGCCCGCTTTCACCGCCTGATCGCCCGGGCCTGCGGCAACCCCCTCTACGGCCTGATCATGGACAGCATCATGGACTTCACCGAGGGCTTCGTGCGCACCATCAAGCCCCAGGGGCGGCTGATCCACAACGACGAGGAGCACGTGCAGATCCTGGCCGCGCTCATGGCCCGCGACCCCGAGGCGGCCGAGCGGCTGATGCGGGGCCACGCCGAGAGCATCGACCGCGAAATGCAGTCGCTGGAAGAGACCTACCTGCGCATCAAGGACGAGAACGCCGGCGCCTGAGGCCGGGGAGGGAGGCCCGCCATGAACAAAATCGGCTTCATCGGACTGGGGATCATGGGCGCGCCCATGGCCGAGAACCTCATCAAGGCCGGTTTCGCGGTGGTGGTCAACAACCGCTCCCGGCCGGCCATGGAGCGTCTGGCCGCCCACGGCGCGGCCACCGCCATCACCCCGGCCGAGGTGGCCGCGGTCTGCGACACCGTGATCACCATGCTGCCCGACAGCCCCGACGTGGAGGCGGTGGTCCTGGGCGAGGGGGGCGTGGCCTGGGCCATGCGCCCTGGCCACCTCTATATAGACATGTCCACCATCGCGGCGGCCACCGCCCGCAAGGTGGCGGCCACCCTGGCGGAAAAAGGCGTGGAGGCCCTGGACGCCCCGGTCTCCGGCGGCGAGGTGGGGGCCATCAACGCCACCCTGTCGATCATGGTGGGCGGCACGGAGGCGGCCTTCGCCCGGGCCCTGCCCATTTTCCGCGCCCTGGGCCAGAACATCATCCACATCGGCCCGGCCGGGGCCGGCCAGATCGCCAAGTCCTGCAACCAGATCACCTGCGCGGTGACCCTGCAGGGGGTGGCCGAGGCCCTGGTGCTGGCCGAGAAGGCCGGGGTGGACCCGGCCAAGGTCCGCCAGGCCCTGCTGGGCGGACTTGCCGCCAGCCGAATCTTGGAGCTGCACGGCCAGCGCATGCTGGACCGGAACTATAAGCCAGGCTTCAAGGTCAAGCTGCATCGCAAGGACCTGGGCATCGCCCTGAACACGGGGCGGGAGTTCGGCGCGCCGCTGATGACCTCGTCCCTGGTGGCCGAGCTCATGGACGCCCTGATGGCCATGGGCCAAGCCGAGGCCGACCACAGCGCCCTGGCCTGGCTGGGCCGGCGCCTGGCCGGACAAGCCGACCAGTGAGCCGCTTCAGCCTGGAGCTGTTGCCCGGCCTGCTGGCCATCTGCCGCCTGCCGGCCGACGCTCCCTGGCCGGACTGGGCGGTGGGTCCGCCCCTGTCCAGCGTCACCCGAAGCGCCGACGAGCTATCGGTGATCTGCCCCCAGGAGCGATCCCCGCGCGGCATCCGGCGCTCGGA
>JAIUYB010000433.1 GCA_020216625.1 Desulfarculus sp. | reverse complement strand
GGAAAGCGCCGGCGCGCGCCGCCGACCCGGGAACGCCGGGCGTTCGGGGCGGCACCGCGGAGGGCCGAGGTTGGGGGCTTGTGAAAAGCATCATTAAGCCCACCGTACATATCGTCTTAGTGTCTATTGGGACGATACACAAAAAAATCTTTAGGGGCAAGCCAAACCATGGCCAGCCTAGTTGTTTAGTGGCGATTGAGCTGAAACGGCTAGAAATCGCCTAGTGATTATGTGAATCGCGCTGGCCGGGGCGGTCCGGGCGGGCGGGAGCGAAAGAAAAGGCCCGGGGGCGACTAGCCCCCGGGCCTGGGATGGACTGATGCGGATAGCGGCTAGAAGATGCCCTTGACCTTGCCGGTCTTGACATCCACGTCCACCCGGCGGTAGGCCGGGTCGGAGGCGGTGCCGGGCATCAGGGTGATGGTGCCGGCCACCGGGACCACGAAGCCCGCGCCGCCGTAGACCAGGATGTCGCGCACGAAGAGCTTCCAGTCCTTGGGCACGCCCTTCTTGTTGGGGTTGTCCGACAGCGACAGGTGGGTCTTGACCATGCAGGTGCCCAGCTTGCTTAGCTCGGGATCCTTCTCGATCTTCTGGGCCTTGGCCAAGGCGTCGGCCGAGTAGTCCACGCCGTCGGCGCCGTAGACCTCGGTGGCGATCTTTTCGATGCGCTGACGCAGGGGCATCTTGAGGTCGTAGAGGAGCTTGAAGTCGTTCTTCTCCTCGCAGGCGTCGATGACCGCGTCGGCGAACTCCAGGGCGCCGTCGCCGCCCTTCTCCCAGTGCTTGGACAGGGCCACGCGGGCGCCGGCCTCCTCGGCCAGGCGGCGCACCGCCGCGATCTCGTCCTTGGTGTCGGTGTAGAAGGCGTTGATGCAGACCACGGGGTTGATGCCGGCCTTCTTCACGGTCTTGATGTGGTGGATCAGGTTGGCGCAGCCGGACTCGACCCAGCCCACGTTCTCCTTGCCATACTCAGGCGGCATCGGCTTGCCGGGCACCGGGATGGGAGCGCCGCCGTGGCACTTCAGGGCCCGGATGGTGGCCACCACCACCGCGCAGTTGGGCTTGAGGCCGGAGAAGCGGCACTTGAGGTTCCAGAACTTCTCGAAGCCGATGTCCGCGCCGAAGCCGGACTCGGTCACGTGGTAGTCGCCCAGCTTCAGGCCCACGCGGTCGGCGATGATGGAGCTCTGGCCGATGGCGATATTGGCGAAGGGGCCGGCGTGCACGAAGACCGGCTGGCCCTCGAGGGTCTGCAGCAGGTTGGGGTTCAGGGCCTCGACCATCCAGGCGGTCATGGCGCCGGCCACGTCCAGATCCTCGGTGGTGACCGGGGCACCGGTGTACTTGTTATAGCCGACGATGATCTTGCCCATGCGCTCGCGCATGTCCTTCAGGTCCTTGGCCACGGCCAGGATGGCCATGATTTCGGAGCTGACGGCGATGCCGAAGCGGGACTGCATCATGAAGCCATCGGACTTGCCGCCCAGGCCGATGATGATGTTGCGCATGCTCTGGGCGCAGAAGTCGATGATCCAGCCCATCTCGGGCCGGCGGGGGTCGATGTCCAGGCGCTTCAGGCCGCGCTTCTTGAGCTGCTCGTCGGTGTAGTTGAACTCGTGCTGCATGCGGGCGGTCATGGCCACCATGCCCAGGTTGTGGGCGTTCATGATGGCGTTGATGTCGCCGGTCAGGCCGAGGCTGAAGGGGGTCAACGGGATGCACTGGGCCAGGCCGCCGCCGGCGGCGGAGCCCTTGATGTTCATGGTGGGGCCGCCGCTGGGCTGGCGGATGGCGGCCACGACGTTCTTGCCGCGCTTGCCCAGGCCCTGGGTCAGACCCATGGTGGAGGTGGACTTGCCCTCGCCCAGCGGAGTGGGGGTGATGGCGGTCACGTCGATGTACTTGCCATCGGGTTTCTTGCCAAGGCGCTTGAGCACCTTCATGAAGTCGACCTTGGCCACGTAGTGGCCATAGGGCAGGAGCTCCTCGTCGGTGATGCCGAGGCCTTCGGCGATTTGCCGAATCGGTTTCATGTATTTCTCGGCGGCTTCCGCGATCTCGTAATCCTTGGCTCCTTTGGCCGGCTCCGGCAGCTTGGGCATCTCTTTCCTCCTAGCACCGTATCGTTCAGCGGGTTCCAAATTAATCGGCGCCGTCAACCAGCGGTCGACTCGCCGTTCCAACTCTCTTGGCCAAACCCCGCCCCGGGCCCCGAGGCCGCCGGGCGGGCTCGGGAGGGACAACTGTCCCAAGGGGCGAACAAATCACCCCCCGGCGAATATCACGGTTTGCATACGTCGTCAAGATAATTACTGCACAAGACCGCCCGGGGCGGCGGTCGTGGCCAGTCCCGGACGGGGTGGGACGGGATCGGGCGAGGGCTATTCCTGGGCGGCGCTTCGGGCCTTGCGCCGGCGCAGCCAGCCCACGCAGGCCGCGGCCGAACCGAAGAGCAGCATCGAGCCGGGCTCGGGCGTGGCCCCGCTGCTCTTGTTGCCATAGAGCAGGTCCTGGACCTTGCCGCTGCGGGCCACGCCGGCGATGGTCAGGCCGGTGGAGGCTATATTGTCCGGCAGCGAGGCCAGGTATTGCCTGGCCAATTGCTGGACCAAGGCCGACTCCGAGCCATAGACGTTTTTTAGCACGAAGTGGCCACTGGCCAGGTCGGTGCCGGCGTGGTCGTAGATGACCTCCCAGATCGCGATCTGCAGGGCGGTGATGCCGGCCTTGAGGCTGACGCCGCTATCGACCAGGCCCAAGCCGGGGGCGTAGTGACCCATCAGCCAGGCCGCCTGCAGGGTGGAAACCGGGTGGGCCATCACCGGATCCAGGTTAACCTTGTAGGTTTGTCCCTTGTCTATGGTCTGCAGGAGGTCGACGCAATAGGCGACCATGTCGCTGAAATCATCCACCCGCACCGAGAACTCGGCGGTATAGGCGGTCTGGTTGCGATTGCCGTTGATGTCGTATTGGACTTGGTAACCCAAGGTCCAATCCAGGACTTGCATCTCCGAGGCCAGGGCCGGGGAGGGAGCGGCCAATCCGCCCGCCGCCAAGAGCGCGCCCCATATGCAAAGGACTGGAATCACGAGATTAAGCTTGCTTCGTGCCCCGCGCATGATAATTCTCCCCCTAAACCGTCTAGTTTGAAGCCTAAGATAATGCGCACAGGTTGTCAATTGACAAATCACAGCAGGAACAACAGCCGGGAGGGGTGGGGCTCGCAGCTATATTATAG
>JAIUYB010000432.1 GCA_020216625.1 Desulfarculus sp. | reverse complement strand
AGGGGCAGGGCGTCGGAACGGCCCCGGACCAGCACCGGCCCCACCCGCCGGGCGCTGAGCCGGGCGGCCAGGGGGTCCAGCTCCACCCCCACCGCCGGGCCATGGCCCAGGTGTTCGCTCAAAATGGCTCCGGTGCCGGCGCCCACGTCCACCCGGAGGCCGGCGATGGGCTCCACCGACCACAGCAGGGCCGCGGCGGCCAGACGCTTGCCCACGAACCACCAGTGGGTCAGCTCCAGCTCGTACATCAGCTGATATTCGCGCGCTTCCATGGTCCGGGATGGTGAACCAGGCGGAGCTCGGCGTCAAGTCGGCTGGCGAAAGGGCGGACGGTCAGCGGCTGCGGTCGGGGGCCAGGGAGCCCAACAGGTCGCGCAGGGCCTCGGGCGAGGGGACGAAATCGCTGTCGGCCAGATAGCGGGCCTGGTCGGCCCGGGCCTCGAACTCACCCTTCTTGCCCTCGCGGTACAGCCCCACGATGCCCTCGGAGAGCAGGCCCTCCATGGTCTGGAACTGGTTGGGCCGGGGTGGGCCCACCTGGAGCCGGAACACGCTGGCCGAGCGTATCCTCTCCACTCGGTCAGGCTTGCAGTTGGCGATCCATTCACCCCAGGCGTTCAATCCTCGGCCCCTTTCCCGATATTCAGACCCCCGGAGGCGGCGCGGGGGGTTATTTTCTGAATCGGTTGACCGCCGGGGATTCTTTAGTCCTTTTTAGGCCCCTTTTGCGATTGTCGGCGGGGCAGGGGGCTAGTCTCGGGAGGGCAGTTCGATAAAGGCCCTGCCTTCGCCGGGATAGACCCGGCGGTCCTCGGGCCGGGTGGGTTCGTTCACCGGGGGCCAGTGTCCGGGCTGGGGCCGGGGGCCCTCCAGGGCGGCCGGGCCAGGGTCGCGGTCCACCAGCCGGGGCCGGGCCTCCAGGTCCACGCCGTCCACCGGGCAGGAGAACTCGATGGCGATGCCGTTGGGGTCGAAGGAGTAAATGGAGTGGATGAAGCCGTGGTCCAGGGGTTCGCTGACCCAGAAGCCGGCGGCGTCCAGGGCGTCGCGCAGGGCCCAAAGGTCCTCGGGGCTGGCCACCCCGAGTGCCAGGTGGTCGAAGCCGAAGGGGCCCCGCACCGGATAGCCGTGGTCCTTTTCCGGGATGGGCTCCACCCCGGGCCACTCGAAGAAGCCCAGGTAGGCCCCGCCGCCGGCGCTGAAGAAGTATTGACGCGCGCCCGGCTTGCCCAGGGAGGCCACCAGGGGCAGACCCACCAGGTCACGCCAGAAACGGATGGTGGCCTCCAGGTCTCCGGTGGCCAGGGCCAGGTGGTTGAAGCCGGTGCAGCGCGGCATGAGGGGCCTCCCTTGACGGCGGGGGTGTTCACCAAAGTGTAGCCCAGGTCGGGCCTGGTCACCAAGCCTGGGCTGGCTTGACAGGATTGGCCAGCCAGCGCAAAATGGGTCGGCCGTCGGCAAGCGGCGGATGACGAGGCTGGCGGGCGTGGGGCCGCCAGGACGCTGCGAAACCCGGCGTGGTCCATGGCCCGCGCCCATCCCCGGGGCCTGGCGCAAGACGCTTGACGCGCCTTGTGGTGTGTGCTAACTATGGGCCACTGTGGGTTAAGCGCTAACTACTTCATAGCACTAGCATTTGTTCTGTAATGCCCCGGTATCGTCGCACGAGGGGGCGCGAGAATGCGCGCGGTGACGGTGTGCCACGGGCTTTAGCGATGGCGTGGGGAGGCCGGCGTGAGCCTGGTCGAGTTGCTGAAAGCCAATAAATCCTGGCTAGTCGAGCACTGGTTCGACGAGGCCACCTCCATCTACCAATCCGAGACGTCGCATTTTCTACGCAGCAAGAAAGACCAGTTCGCCAATCCGGTGGGCAGCACCCTGGGCCAGGGATTGGACGAGGTCTACGACCATATCCTGGAGGGGCTGGAGCGGGCCAAGGTCGAGCCGGCGGTGGACCGGCTGGTGCGCATCCGGGCGATTCAGGACTTCCCCCCTTCCCAGGCCCTGGGCTTCATCCTCTCGCTCAAGCACTTGATCCGCGAGCGCCTGGCCAAGGAGCTGCGCCGCGATCCGGCCCTGGCGGGCGAGCTGTTCGCCATCGACAACCAGATCGACGCCCTGGCCCTGATCGCCTTCGACGTCTACGAGACCTGCCGCGAGCGCATCCACCACCTGAAGGCCGAGGAGATCAAGCGGCTGTACTACCAGGCCATCAAGCACTCCAACGTCTTTTGCGTAGTCCCCGGCCAAGAGGAGCCGGACCTTAACCCGCCCAGCCCGGCCGAGGTGATAAAGCTTGACAGCAAAAAAGAGAGCCAAACATGAAACGAGGTAGCAGTAAATGATCGCCTTTCTCTTTTCCGCCTTGGCAGTCATCGCCCTGGTCCTGGTGGCGTACTTCGGCGTGGCGGTCTTGGACCTGCGCGTGCTCTTTGGGATAGTGGTGCCCTATGCCGCGGTGATCACCTTCTTCGTGGGTGTGGTCTACCGCGTCTGGAACTGGGCCCGCTCCCCGGTGCCGTTCAGGATTCCCACCACCGCCGGGCAGGAGGTCTCGCTCAACTGGATCAAACCCAACAAGATCGACAACCCTCCCTCCACCGGCTGGGTGCTCCTGCGCATGTTCTTCGAGGTGTTCCTGTTCCGCAGCCTGTTCCGGAACACCCGCATGGAATACCACCAGGGGGGCCCGGTGGTGCGCTACGCCTCGGCCAAATGGCTGTGGCTGTTCGGCCTGCTCTTCCATTGGTCTTTCTTGATCGTGCTGGTCCGCCACCTGCGCTTCTTCACCGAGCCGGTGCTGGGCTGGGTCAACGGCCTGGAGAAGCTGGACGGATTTTTGGAAATCGGCCTGCCCCTGCCCGGACCGGACGGACTGACCTTCTTCCTGCCGGCCTTGCTGCAATCGGGCGTGATCCTGCTGACCTTCGCCACCATCCTCTTCCTGCGCCGGGTGGTGGTGCCCCAGGTCCGCTACATCTCCCTGGCCAGCGACTACTTCCCCCTGCTGCTCATCATCGCCATCGCCAAGACCGGCATCATCATGCGCTACCTGACCAAGGTGGACGTGGTGGCGGTGAAGAAGCTGACCATGAGCCTGGTGAGCCTGCACCCGGCGCTGCCCCAGGAACCCATCGGCAGCCTGTTCTACATCCACATTTTCCTGGTTTCCTTCCTCTTCGCCTACTTCCCCTTCAGCAAATTGATGCACCTGGGCGGGGTGTGGTTGAGCCCCACCCGCAACCTG
>JAIUYB010000004.1 GCA_020216625.1 Desulfarculus sp. | reverse complement strand
ATGCGGCCGTCCTTGCGCAGGCCGGCGGCGGCCGCGCCGGCCCGGAAGCCGGCCACCGGGGTCTCGATCAGGCTGGGGGTCTTGAGCGGGCCCTGGCCCAGGGACGGCAAGGCATCCATCGCGGCGCTCCTTTTCGCGGCTCCTGGCGGCGGCGACCCCCGTCCGGGTGGGAGCGGGGGTCGGCGGCGAGTCTCCCGTCGGGCCGGGACCGACCCAACGGGAGGTTATTCTATCAGGCTATCGCGGTCTGGCTAATGGCTCTCCTTCAAAAGCTTCTCGGCCTCGGCCTTCCACAGTTTGTATTCCGGCTCGAATCCAGGCTCCGGCGGTCCGGCGATGATCTTTTTCAGCAAGGTCGCCGCCTGGGCCTTCTCGCCCTCCTTCAGATAGACCTCGGCCAGGTAGAGATGGTTGATCCAGCGGTCGGGGCCCAGTTGTACCGCCTGCTTGAGGTTGGCGATGGCCTTTTCGGTGTCGCCGCCAAACAGCCCCGGCAGCTTGAAGTAGAGCCGGCCCAGAACCCGCTGGGGGCCGCCCTTCTCGTAGTTGGGATCCCTGGCGAGCACCCAGTTCATCTCCTCCTTGATGGGATCCACCAGGGACAGGCTCTTCATGATGCCCTTGGCCTTGCCGTAGACCCCATAGGCCACCCCCAGCCAGTAGTGGCCAGGCAGGGAGTCGGGGTTGATCTCCACGGCCTTTTTGGCGGCGTTGACCGACTTCTCGAAGGGCTCCAGGTCCTTGCCCTCCGGGGCGTTCGTGCCCAGCCAGAACCAGGCCATGGCCAGGCGGTAGGCCGCCTCCTCGCTCTTGGGATTGGCGGCCAGGGCCTGGGCGTAGAGATCGGCCGCGCGCTGGGCCTGGGCCAGATCGCCCCGCTGGGCGTAGGCGGCGTTGGCCTGGGCCAGCAGGTCGTCGGCCGCGGAAACCGGCGGCGCCGGACAGGCCGACAGGAGCAGGACCAGGACCAGGGGGAGCAAGCGTCTCGGTGCCATGGGTCTCCCTTTCCGGGGGCTGGCTCTGGGTGCGGCGGCCGCCCCCGCCGGTGTGTGGCGTGGCCGTTAAGGTTGGCCCAGGATAACCTCCGGGGGTGGTCGGGGGCAAGGCCCAGCGCGAGGGTCGGCGGCGCCAGGGTGTCCGGAGGCTTGCCAAGCCCCCGAGGATGTGCTATCAACGGCCAGCTTGCACCTAATTGCGTATAGAACCGTCAACGCCGGGGAGCCCCATGTACCTGATCAACGATGTCTCCCGCACCGTGGACCTCTCACAAAAGCGCATCCGGGAATACGAGAAGGAGGGCTTCATCCGCCCCCGGCGCGAGCCGCGCACCAACAACCGCCTCTATTCCGAGTTCGAGGTGGCCCAGATCCGGCGCATCACCCAACTCATCCACGAGCATGGCTTCACCCTGGCCTGCCTGCGCAACCTCTTGGTCCTGGCCCCTTGTTGGAACATCTTCGCCTGTTTGCAACGGCAGAGCTGCGCCGCCTTCCAGGAACCCCATCGCCCCTGTTACGAGATTCGCAACCAGGCCGAGACCCTCTGCGCCGGCCCCTGCGAGCACTGCGCGGTCTGGCTGGCCAAGGGTCAGGAACGGATGCGCATCCTGGAATCCAGCGGCCGGGGTCCGATGGAGGTCCGGGAGTGAGCCCGGCCCCGGCCGGCCTGGTGGGGGTGCTGTTGGCCGGGGGTCCGGGACGGCGCATGGGCGGGGGCAAGCCCTGGCGGACCCTGGGCGGACGGCCGCTGATCGAATGGTCCCTGGACGCCCTGGACCAAGCCTGCGACCAAGTGGTGGTGCTGGCCGCCGACGCGGCGGAGATGGCCGACCTGCCCCGGACCATCATCACCGACCGTTGGCCGGGCCAGGGCCCCCTGGCGGCCCTGGTCACCGCCTTGCTGGACACCGACGCCCAGGGGGTGCTGTTGCTGGCGGTGGACCTGCCCCTGGCCCGGCCGGCCCTGTTGCGCCGCCTGGCCCAAGCCCAGGCCCAGCCCCGGCCGCCCCAGGTCCTGGCCCCCATCGGACCCCAGGGCTGGCCCGAGTACCTGCTGGCCTATTACTCCCGGGCCTGCCTGCCCCCGGCCCAACGCCTGCTGGCCCAGGGCGAGACCCGGATCCGCCGCCTGGTGGAGACGGTGCGCCTGGCCACCCTGGACCCGGAGGAGGTGCGGACGCTGGACCCCGAGGGGCTGAGTTTCCTGAACCTCAACCGGCCCGAGGATCTGGCCGAGGCCGAGGTTCGGGCCAGGGACTGTGGCCTGATTGACACACTCTCGCGCCAGCCTGTGTCCGGCTGACCACACTGGCCGATCCGGACCGCCCCCCACTTGGCGCCGCGACAACCCCGCCTAGTACAACATGCTTATATCGTGAGCGTTTTTTGGGGCTGAGACGGCCCTGAACCCGCCAAGGCCTGGCCCGCTTATTGCAATAAGCCTTGCCGGCAAGCAATCAGCCGCAAAGGAACCGCGATGCAGATTTTTCAACATACCCTGACCCGCACCGTGTCCTGCACCGGCATTGGTCTGCACAGTGGTCGCAAGGTGAACTTAAGCCTGCGCCCGGCCGATCCGGACACCGGGGTTCTGTTCAAACGCTCCGACCTGCCCGGCGCCCCCCTGATCCCGGCCGACGTGCACCACGTGGTGGACACCCGCTTTTCCACCACCATCGGCGTGGACGGCGTGGTCATCTCCACCGTGGAGCACCTGCTCAGCGCCCTGGCCGGACTGGGAGTGGACAACGCCATCGTCGAGGTGGACGCCCCCGAGCTGCCGATCATGGACGGTTCGGCCGCGCCCTTCGTGTTTTTGCTGAAAAACGCCGGGTTGACCAGCCAGGCCCGGCCGCGCCAGCTCTACCGCGTCCAGCGCGAGGTCAGCCTGAGCGAGGACGGCAAGACGGTGAGCGTCAGCCCGGGCGAGGGTCTGAGCGTGGACTTCACCATTGACTTCACCCACCCGGCCATCCGCACCCAGCGTCTGGGCTTCAAGCTGGACGATAAGTCCTACGCCCGCGAGATCAGCCGGGCCCGCACTTTCGGGTTCTTGAGCGACATGCGCCGGCTGCACCAGGCCAACCTGGCCCTGGGCGGCAGCCTGGACAACGCGGTGGTGTTGGACAGCCACCGGGTGCTCAACGACGACGGCCTGCGCTTCCCGGACGAGTTCGTGCGCCACAAGGTGCTGGATTTCCTGGGCGATCTGGCCTTGGTGGGCCGGCCGATCCAGGGCCGCTTCGTGGCGTCCAAGTCCGGCCACGATCTGAACAACAAGCTGTTCAAAAAGCTCTTGGCCGACCCCAGCGCCTGGCAGCTGGTCACCCCCAGCCAGGAGGAGCCCACGCCGGCTACCGCCGGCCAGGCCCGGCCGGCCAGCGGACGGGTGGGCCAGGTCTCGGCCGCCTAGCGCCCCGGTTTTCTCCCGCATTCAGCCCAGCCCCCGCCACCACGGCGGGGGCTTTTTCGCGTTCCTGCTCGCCGGGGCGGCCCCGGGACGCTCGCATTCGCTTGCCCTTCGGCCTCCGCTCCCGTAACATAGCCTTGTCTTTGACCATTCCCCGAGGCAGGAGCTGTGGTGGCGGCCGAGGATGCCCTGATAGAAGCCCGGGAGCAGGCCCGGCGCAAGCGGGAGCGGGTCATCATCGCCGTCCTGCTGGTGGCGGTGGTGCTGATCACCTGGCTGGAGACCGAGGTGGTGCGCCTGCCCGGGGAGCTGCCCCTGGGCGCCTCGCTGCTGGTCTTCGCCCTAATCAACCTCAACGCCCTGCTTTTGCTCCTGCTTCTGTTCCTGCTCCTGCGCAACATCTTCAAGTTGACCCTGGAGCGCAAGCGGGGCGGCTGGGGCAGCGGCTTGCGCTCCAAGCTGGTGGTGGCCTTCGTGGTGATGTCCCTGGCCCCCACCGCGCTGCTCTTTTTCTCGGTCTACCAGTTCGTGGGCACCTCCATCGAATACTGGTTCAGCGCCCAGGTGGAGAACTCCCTGCTGGAGGCCCTGGAGGTGGGCGAGGCCCACCATCGCCAGATGATGGAGCAGACCGCCCACTTCGCGGGGCAACTGGCCGGGGACCTGGCCGGCCGGGGCGGGGGCCTGTTGGGCTCGGGCCGCGGCCTAAACGAATTCCTGGCCGCCCGGCGGGCCCAGTACGACCTGGGAGGCCTGCGGGTTTTCTCCTCGGAACTGGCCCCCTTGGGTCTGGCCACCCAGAGCGGGGTTCACCTGGTCCACCTGGAGGCCCTGCCCTTGGACCTGGTCAGCCGGGCGCTCTCCGCCGGCCAGGTTCTGACCCAGCTCCAGCCCGCGCCGGCCGGTGATTTCGTGGCCGCGGCCGCGCCGGTGGGCGGCGGACGGGGGCGGGCGTCGGCGGTGTTGGTGGCCTACCAGTTCCTGCCCCGGGGCAGCCTGTCCCGCCTGCAGGGGGTGCGCCAGGGCCTGGAAAACTACCGCCAGCTCAAGGCCCTGAAACAACCCATCAAGACCAACCAGTACATCACCCTCTCCATCGTCACCCTGCTGATCATTTTCGCCGGCACCTGGTTCGGCTTCCACCTGGCCAAGACCATCACCGTGCCCCTGATGGAGATCGCCAAGGGCACCCAGCGCATCGCCGAGGGCGACTACGACGTCTTTATCCGCCCGGCCGGCGGCGACGAGATCGGCACCCTGGTCAACGCCTTCAACCGCATGACCGCCGACCTCAAGACCAGCAAGGCCCGCCTGGACGAGGCCCAGGCCGAGATGCGGCGCACCAACCTGGAGCTGGACCAGCGCCGCCGCCACATGGAGGTGGTGTTGCGCAACGTGGCCGCCGGGGTGGTGGCGGTGGACGCCCAGGGAAAGGTCACCATCTTCAACCCCTCGGCCGAGCGCTTGCTCAAGGTCCAGGCCGACGCGGTGCTGGGCGGGGACTGGCGAGGCTTCATCGAACCCCAGAACCGGGCCCTGGTGGAAGACCTGATGGCCGACCTGGGCTCCGCCGCGCGCGCGGGAGTGGACCGCCAGGTGCGGCTGACCATCGGCGGCGAGGCCCTGACCCTGATGGTCCACGCCGGCCAGATGCGCGACGAGACCGGCCGCACCCAGGGCCTGGTGGTGGTATTCGAGGATCTGTCGGAGCTGGAGAAGGCCCAGCGCATGGCCGCCTGGCGCGAGGTGGCCCGGCGCATCGCCCACGAGGTCAAAAATCCGCTGACCCCCATCAAGCTCAGCGCCCAACGCCTGATCCGGCGCTACGAGGGCCGCCTGCCGGCCGAGGACCTGCAGATCTTTCGCGAATGCACCGACACCATCATCGGCCAAGTGGAGGTTCTGCGCCAATTAGTCAGCGAATTCAGTACATTCGCACGTCTGCCCAGCGCCCGTCTGGCCCCCCACGACCTGGTGGCCTTGGCCGGGGAGGTCTTGAGCCTGTTCCGCCAGGCCCATGCCGAGGTGAGCTTTGAGCTGGAGGCCGAGGAGGGGGTGCCGATCTTCGACTTGGACCGGGAGCAGATGTCGCGGGCCCTGGTCAACCTGGTGGACAACGCCGTGGCTGCCTTGGAGGATCAACCGCCGCCACGGCAGGTGGTGCTGCGCCTGAGCCACGACGACATCCTCAAGATCGTGCGCCTGGAGATCGAGGACAATGGCCCCGGGGTGCCGCCCGAGGACCGCCTGCGCATGTTCGAGCCCTACTATTCCACCAAGCGGACCGGCACCGGCCTGGGTCTGGCCATCGTCAGCACCATCGTGGCCGACCACAACGGCTATCTCCGGGTGCAGGACAACCCGCCCCACGGCACCCGCATCATCATCGAGCTGCCGGCCCGGGGCGTTCGGGCCCGAGTCTAGGCAAGCGCCATATTAGCCTTCCATATCCGCTAGTTGCCCCATGCCAGCCGCCGGCGGCGGCCCTAGTTGCCGTTCTCCAGGGCCCGGCGCAGCAGCAGCCGGCAGCAGTTGAGGATGCCCCGGGGCGAATAGACGGTCAGGTCGCCGTGGTACCAACGCCGAAAATAGGCCCGGGCCACCTCCTCCGGGTCCAGATTCCGGGCCGCGCTGCGCAGCCATTCCCGCTCCTGGGCCTGACTCTCGTCGGCCCGGCGCAGGAACTCGGCCGCCTGGCCTCCGGTCAGCACCTCCTGGTGGGCCAAGGCTAGCAGGCCGGGGGAGAGGTCCGCGATCCCGGCCAAGGTCTGGGCGTAGATATCCCAGGAGACGTAGCCCAGGGGGAAGCCCGGGGCGCCGTCTTGCAAAAAGCCGGCGGAATCGCTGGCCAGGACCGCGTCGTCCTGGGGCAGCAGGCAAAAGAGCCCGCCGGGCACGTGGCCAGCGGCGTCGCGGAAGACCAGCTCCACCGCGCCCAGGTCCAGGGTGTCGCCGGGTTCCAGGTCCGGCCCCGGGGGCGGGGGGGCCAGGTCCGGGCGGTGGGGCCGACCGTTGGGCAGGGCCTCGCGCCGGGTGATGGCCCGGGAGGTGAAACCCTCCTCCAGCGCGAACTTCTGGCGCAGGCTGGGTTTGGCCAGGGTCTGGCGGGCCAGGGCGGTTAGCCGGGGGCGGGCCGCCGGCAGACCGGCCAACAGCACCGCCAGGCCAGCCACGTGATCGGCGTGGGGGTGGGAGACGATGACGTCGCTCACCTCCGCCCGGGGGCAGCCCAGGGCGTCCAGTTGCGCCAGGACCACCCCGGCGCTGGCGGTGACCCCGGCCTCGAAGATGGCCGCCCGGTCCCTTCCCCGGATCAGGTAGCTGGGTTGATAGCGGGTGCCCAGCCGCCAGAGATGGCTGGAGAGGCGCTGTGTAGCCGGGATGCTTTCACTCATTAACCCACCACCCAAACCGCGGAGTCCTCGGCTCCGGACAGAACCTTGTCGCTGACGTGACCCAAAAAGAAGGAGCGGTTCTCGCCCCGTCGGCCCAGGACCACGGTTCCGAAATCCCCTTCGCTGGCGGCCTTGAGGATGGCCTTGGACACCCCCAGGGCCCCTTCCACCAGGGCCACCTGGATCTGGGCGGGCTCCAAGCCGCCCTCGGCCAGGACCTTCAAGGCCCGGGTCATGAAGTCGTCCATGCATTCCTGGTCCGAGTGCATCAGGTCGCCCTCGATCTCCCGGGCCAGGTCCTGGCCGAACTCCACCGGGCAATAGGAGGCCAACACCGCCCCCACGTGCAGCAGGGTGATCTCCACCTCCGGATTCTGGCCCAGCATGTAGGCCAGGTGGTCCACCGCCTTGAGGCTACCCTCGCTGCCATCCACCGCGCAGAGGACCTTGAGACTGGTCACCCGGCCGCCCACCACCCAGACCGGCACCCGTTGGGCGTGCTGCACCACCTGGTTGGTGACGCTGCCCATGAACAGCTCCTGGGCCTTGCTGAGCCCCCGGCGGCCCAGGACCACCGCGTCGTAGAGGCCCTGCTCGGCCTCGAAAAGAATGTCCTGGGCGACGGCCGAGGTGCGGGGGTGGGCCTTGAGCTCCACCTGCTCCTCTTTCAGGCCATGGCGCAACAGGCGCTGACGGGCGTGCTCCAGCACTTTGGTGGCCTGCTCGCGGTTCTTGGCCTGCAGGGCGGTCAGGCGGCGGAAGGCGTCCGGGTCGCGTTGGGCCTCCCGCTGCAAGTAAGGGGGCACCGGGTTCATGACATAGTAGAGGGTGGCCTTCAGCTCCCGGATCATGGCCCCTTCCATCAGGCCCACGTAGTCCACCGCCCGCTCGGCGGAAGGACTGCCGTCGATGGCGATCAAGAGCTTCTTTTCCATGCGCGCCCCCAGGTTTTGGGATCGGAATCGGATCAAGCCCCCAGCAGCAGGGCGTTGAGCTTGACCTTGCGATGCTGGACCTCGGTGGCCAGCATCATCTTGCGCTGCTTGAGGGCGTTGATTTCTTGGGCGAAGGGGCCTTCCCCGGCCGCCTCGCGCTCCATCAGGCCGCGGACTTCGGCCGCGCAGGCGGCCTGCTCCCGGGCCAACTCGGCAATCTCGCCCTCCAGGACCGCCATCCGCTCCCGGACCTCGGGCTGGTCCAGGGGGCTGGCCAGGGGGGAGGGGGTGGGGCCGCTGGGGCGGCCGCAATCTAACCGGCTCATGTCTGGACTCCTCCTGGCATGGCTTCCGGCATCCGGACCGGCGCCGGGTCTCCATGGTTACAATGTAGCTGTTGAATCCGATTCCGGCAAGCCTTGGCCTTGCGCCCCCGCCTGGGTCATGTTAGCTTTGAACCATGCGAGGAATGATTTTCCGATGGCTGATCAACGCTGGCGGCCTGCTCCTGGTCAGCCACCTGTTCGATGGCATCCAGGTGGCGGGGCTGGGTTGGGCTTTGATCGCGGCCCTGTTTTTGGGCGTGGTCAACGCCCTGATCCGTCCGGTGGTCCTGATTCTCACCCTGCCCATCAACATTCTGAGTCTGGGGCTGTTCACCTTCGTGATCAACGCCCTGATGCTGTGGCTGGTGGGCAACCTGCTGGCCGGTTTCCGGGTGGAGGGCTTCTGGCCGGCCCTGGGCGGCTCCCTGGTGCTCAGCCTGATCAGTTTCGCGGTCAACTCCCTGGTCAATGACCAGGGGCGCTGGGAAGTCATCGAACTAAGACGCGACCGCCGCGGCGTCTGGCGGGAGAGATGATGGCGACCAACGGACTGGCGAGCCAAACCATCCGTCTGCGCATGGACTCCTGCCAGCGCCTGATCCACGACGTCAGCCAGCGCCTGGCCGGCGAGACGGTCAACCCCAAGATCGTGGAGCAGCTCTCCCGCCTGGACGAGCTGCTCTCCTACATCGACCAGCAGGTGGTCACCGAGGCCGACCTGGCCCGCATCGAGGCCTGCACCAACCAACTCATGGGCGAGTTGGGGGTGCTGTTCGAGCACCAGCAGATGGGCAGCCTCTACGACGTCGTCGTCCACTAGCCCCGCCCCCGCAATTCTAATCACCAGATCATCATTCCGACGCATGGCGGACGCCGTGGCCGCGCGGAGTCTTTTCTGGCCTTGGCCAGGATCGATGCGTGGGTTGTGGCCCGCCGTCACTCCCTGGTTGGGCGGCCAGGCCCGCCTCCAGCGGCCGCTCATCCGCCCCGGCGGGTGAACCACCTGAGCCAAGTAGGGGCAACCTCCAACGAAATACGGGGCATCCCCCATGGACGCCCGCCTGGGCCCCGCCACATGATGAGCCATGGTGGCGAGTCCTCTTCCTGGTCGCGGGGCCGCCATCGGCGGCGGTGCAGCGGGAGGGCCAACCGCCGCCACCCCGGCCTCTCCGGACACGGGGCCGGGGGCGCGAGCCCCGGACCAGGCGACTCCAATCAACCCAGTCGGAGGTGCGTATGGCCAAGTCGGCGGAGGAGATGCTCTCCTCACGGGAGTTCAAAAGCCTGGTGAGCAAGCGCTGGACGGTTTCCATCGTGCTCACCGCCCTTCTGTTCATCATCTACTACGGCTACATCCTGCTGGTGGCGGTGGACAAGCCCTTTCTGGCCCAGAAGGTGGGGCAGTCCACCACCCTGGGCATCCCCCTGGGGGTGTTGGTCATCGTGCTGTCCTGGGTGCTGACCGTGATCTACGTGATCTGGGCCAACACCTCCTATGACAACGAGGTCAAGCGCCTCAAGGAACAGCTCTAGGACAAGGGGGGAATGACAATGCAAGCAGCCGCGGAACAGGCGATCAAGACGACGCTGGGCACACCCACCGTCGAAGCCATCATCTTTTTCTTCGTTATCGTGGCCCTGACCCTGGCCATCACCTATTGGGCGGCCAAGCGCACCCGGACCACCAAGGAGTTCTACGCCGCCGGCCGCAGCGTCAGCGGCCTGCAGAACGGCTTCGCCCTGTCGGGCGACTACATGTCGGCGGCCTCCTTCCTGGGCATCGCCGGGCTCACCTCGCTCAAGGGTTATGACGGCATGATCTACGCCGTGGGTTGGCTGGTGGGCTGGCCGGCCCTGATGTTCCTCATCGCCGAGCCCCTGCGCAACCTGGGCAAGTACACCTTCGCCGACGTGGTGGCCTTCCGCCTCAAGCAGCGCCCGGTGCGCATCGCCAGCGCCATCGGCGGCGTGATCACCCTGCTCACCTACACCATCGCCCAGATGGTGGGCTCGGGCAGCCTGATCAAGCTGATGTTCGGCATCCCCTACGAGGTGGCCGAGATCATCGTGGGCGTGGTGATGCTGGCCTACGTGCTCTTCGGCGGCATGATCGCCACCACCTGGGTGCAGATCATCAAGGCGGTGCTGCTGCTGTTTGGCGTCACCCTGCTGACCATCCTGGTGCTGGCCCAGTTCGGTTTCAGCCCGGGGGCGCTCTATAGCGCGGTGGCGGCCAAGTACGGCCAGACCGCCCTGGAGCCCGGCAGCCTGGTCACCAGCCCGCTGGAGGCCGTCAGTCTGGGTCTGGCCCTGATGTTCGGCCTCCTGGGCCTGCCCCACATCCTGATGCGCTTCTACACCGTGCCCGACGCCAAGGCCGCCCGCAAGAGCGTGCTCTACGCCACCGGGTTCATCGGCTACTTCTACTGCATCATCCCCATCGTGGGCTTCGGGGCCAGCGTGCTGGTGGGGCGCAGCGTCATCACCGGCATCGACGCCGGCGGCAACATGGCCGCGCCGCTCCTGGCCGAGCTGCTGGGCGGCACCCCCTTCCTGGGCTTCATCGCCGCGGTGGCCTTCGCCACCATTCTGGCGGTGGTGGCCGGCCTGACCCTGGCCGGGGCCTCGGCGCTGTCCCACGACATCTACGTCAACGTGGTCAAGCACGGCGAGGCCAGCGAGAAGGAGCAGGTCAAGGTGGCCAAGATCGCCACCGTGATCTTCGGCACCTGCGCGGTGCTGTTGGGCATCCTGTTCAAGGGCCAAAACGTGGCCTACATGGTGGGCCTGACCTTCGCCATCGCCTGCAGCGCCAACTTCCCGGCCCTGCTCTTGTCCATCGTCTGGAAGAAGTTCACCACCCAGGGCGCGGTCTGGTCGATCCTGGTGGGCACCGCGGTCTCGGCCGGGATGATCATCCTGAGCCCCACCGTCTGGGTGGACGTGCTCAAGAACCCGCAGCCGATCATCGGCCTGCGCAACCCGGCCATCATCTCCATGTCCCTGGCCTTCGTGGCCGGCTGGCTGGTCTCCCTGGCCACCCAGGAGAAGGAGGCCGAGGCCAAGTTCGTGGACCAGAAGCTGCGCACCTACCTGGGGGTGGGCGCGGAGTAGGTTTCGTCACCCGCCGGCGGCGGGGCGTCGCCCCGCCGCCGATCCCAACCGTCGGGCGCGTCCACCAGGGCGCGCCTTTTTTAATCGCCCGACCAGCCCGCGCCATAATTCACAACCGCACAAAAGTAGGGCTTTCCCGCCCCAGCAATACGGGTTGCCCCCCATAGACAACCCCCCGGGGCCTCCTCCTAGACTGGCACAAGGGAACATTCACAATTACACAAGACACGCGCTTCTGGGGAGCCATTAAGTCAAGAGGAGGCATGGGCCGGAGGCGGCCGGAAAAGGAGGGAAGTAGGGTTATGGAAAAGGACCTGAAGCAGTACTGGCTGCGCAACCTCAAGTTGCTGCTGGTGCTATTGGGGATCTGGTTCCTGGTGGGCTACGTCCTGCCGATCTTCCTGGTCAACCAGCTCAACCACATCCGCATGGGAGGCTTTCCGCTGGGCTTCTGGTTCGCCCAGCAGGGGTCCATCTACGTTTTCGTGGCATTGATATTCGTCTACTGCGCCGCGATGAGAAAGCTTGACCGTGAATTCGACGTGGAAGAATAGGGAAGGGAGGGCGACATGTCAGAGATCCTGATTTGGACCTACGTGATCGTCGGCCTCACCTTCGCTCTCTACATTGTCATCGCCTGGCGCTCACGGGTGCAGGACGTCAAGGGCTTCTACGTGGCGGGCATGGGCGTGCCCCCGGTGGCCAACGGCATGGCCACCGGCGCCGACTGGATGAGCGCGGCCAGCTTCATCTCCATGGCCGGATTGATCAGCTTCCTGGGCTATCCCGGCTGCTACTACCTGATGGGCTGGACCGGGGGCTACGTGCTCTTGGCCCTGTTGCTGGCCCCCTATCTGCGCAAGTTCGGCAAGTTCACGGTGCCCGACTTCGTGGGCGACCGCTATTACTCCGACACCGCCCGCCTGGTGGCGGCGGCCTGCGCCATCTTCGTCAGCTTCACCTACGTCGCCGGCCAGATGCGCGGCGTGGGCATCGTCTTCAGCCGGTTCCTGGAGGTGCCGATCAACACCGGCGTGATCGTCGGCATGATCATCGTCTTCATCTACGCCACCCTGGGCGGCATGAAGGGCATCACCTGGACCCAGGTGGCGCAGTACTGCGTGCTGATCGTCGCCTACCTGATCCCGGCCTGGGCCATCAGCTCCCACGTCACCGGGGTGCCGATCCCGCAGATCGGCTTCGGCAGCACCATCTCCTCGGGTCCCGACGCGGGCAAGTACCTGCTGGACACCCTGGACTTGATAGCCAAGGATCTGGGCTTCCATGCCTACACGGCCACCTTCGCCAACGAAGCCACCAACATGCTCAACGTTTTCTGCATCACCTTCGCCCTGATGGTGGGCACCGCCGGCCTGCCGCACGTCATCATCCGCTTCTACACCGTGCCCAGCGTGCGGGCGGCCCGCATCAGCGCCGGCTGGGCCCTGGTCTTCATCGCCCTGCTCTACACCACCGCCCCGGCGGTGGCGGCCTTCGCCCGCTACAACATGATCAACTCCCTCAACGGCAAGTACTACAGCCTGGAGATCATGGCTCAGGCCAAGGGCATAACCCTGCCCAGCGACCCGGCCGCCCTGGCCGCCATGCGGGCCCAATACGCGGATCAATTGGCGCCCAGTTGGTTCAAGAACTGGGAAAAGACCGGCCTGATCATCTGGTTCGACAAGGCCGGCGATGGACGCATCCACTACTCGGCCGGCGCGGCCTTCGCGGGCAAGCCTGAATTTTCCGGTCAGACCGGCAAGTTCGGCCAACCCCTGATCAAGAACCAGGCCACCACCAACAAGAACGAGCTGTACGTGGACCAGGACATCATGGTGCTGGCCAACCCGGAGATCGCCTCGTTGCCGCCCTGGGTCATCGCCCTGGTGGCGGCCGGCGGCCTGGCCGCGGCGCTCTCCACCGCCGCCGGCCTGCTCCTGGTGGTGGGCTCGGCCATCAGCCACGACCTCTACTACCGGGTCATCAACAAGAACGCCACCGAGAAGCAGCGGCTCACCGTGGCCCGGGTGATGATCGGCGTGGCGGTCTGCGCGGCCGGTTACTTCGGGGTCTATCCCCCGGCGTTCGTGGCCCAGGTGGTGGCCTTCGCCTTCGGTCTGGCGGCCTCGAGCTTCTTCCCGATCATCATCCTGGGCATCTTCACCAAGCGCACCACCAAGGAGGGGTGCATCGCCGGCATGGTGGTGGGCATAGTCTTCACCGCCACTTACATCATCCAGACCAAGTTCATGGGCGTCTCCAATTGGTTCCTGGGCATCACGCCCGAGGGCATTGGCACCGTGGGCATGTGCTTCAACTTCATCGCGGCCTGGGCGGTGTCCATGGTCACCAAGGCCCCGCCCCAGCATGTCCAGGACATCGTGGAGCACGTTCGCATTCCCAAGGGCGCCGGCGCGGCTGCGGCGCATTAACCCCCAACCGGCGGGGCCCAATCCTCCCCCCTGGGCCCCGCCGCTCCCATATATCAGGAGCGCGCGATGAGGGAAGCGATCATGACCGGAGCCCTGCGCGGCGAGAACGATCTGGCGGCCCTGGCCCTGCGCCGGCGGCAACTGCGGGCGGCCATGGCCGGACTCGCCCCGGCGGTGGTCGCGCTGGTGACGCTGGTCAGCAACCCCCAGGCCCTGCTGGCGGCCTGGGGGTTGGGCCCCCTGGGTCTGTTGTCCCTGGCCGGATTGGCCGGGGTGTTGACCTATCTGCTCTGGCGCGGCTATTGGTGGGCGGGCCTTCCGGCCCTGACCGTGGAGCTGGGGGCGGGAGTCATGCTGGGCGCCAGCCTGGCGCGCCCGCTGCTGATCTACTACTCCTCCAACCCGCCCCTGGACTTGGCCGGGCTGACCGCGCCCCTGTTGATGCTCTCGCCCTCCCTGGTGCTGAGCCTGCTTTGCCTCAGCCTGGCCTGGTGGCTGCTGCGGGGCATGGCCCTGGCCCGCCGCCTGGCTCCCCGGCCCCTGTCGCGCCACCTGTGGTCGGTGAGTCTGCTCTGGCTGGGGCTTCTGGCCTGGGACCTGATGGCCTAGCAGGCGAAGGGCATCCCGGCCCCCTCTCGGGAGCGGTGGCCCATGGCGGCGGTTAGCCGCGACCGTAACAACATTATGTTGTAACGGCATATTTTTATACTACCACATTTGGTAGTATTAAGATCGTGGCCCCGGCCGGGCGCTTTTCTGCTATCCTCCTCCCAGAACCACCGCACCCGCATGCCAAACCCAGGGGAGATTCGATTGGTGGCGCGCATCAAGGCAGGTTGCGTTCAGTTGGCGTTGCTGGGCCTGCTCCTGGCCCTGGCGGCCTGCGGCAAGATGGTCACCGTCAACTCCTACCTGGACCCGGCCCGCGCCCAGGGGCTCTTTCCCGGGGCCAGCTTCGCCCTGGTGCCCCAGAGCCGCGAGCCCAATCCCCTGCTGGAGCGCGAGGTGGGCGACAAGCTCGGGCTGGTGCTGACCAACTCCATGTACCGCCTGGCCCCGCCCCAGACCGCCGAATACCTGCTGACCTACTCCTATGGCGCCTCCAGCAGCCAGGGCACCGAGATGCGGGCCATCCGCGAACCCGGCCGCAAGGTCAACGTGGTCACCACCGACAAGGACGGCAGGAAATCCACCACCGTGGTGGAGGAGGAGGGGCGCACCCACTACGTCCCCCAACTGGTCACCAGCCACGCCTACAGCCTGCGCCTGGTGGTCTATCTCAACCAGGCCCAGGGCCAGATCCGGCGCGATCTGGCGGTCTGGTCGGCCGATATCAGCACCAGCGAGCGCCAGGAGGGTTACGCCGGGGCGGGCGACCTGCGCGACGCCCTTAACTACCTGATCGTGGGCGGAGTCAGCGTTCTGGGCCAGTCCAGCGGCCAGCCGGTGAGCTTCATGGTCGAGGACGACGACCCCCGGTTGGCCCTGATCCGCCGCCGCTAGGGCTGGCCAAAGCGGTTGGGCCGCACCGCGAAACCTGCTAAAATGCCAGCGATGTTGACGATAGCTCGCAAATTGGGCGAAGGGCCGGCTTCGCAAAGCTCCCCAGCGGTCGCCAGGCAAGCCCACCGACCCACCCCTACCCTGGCGCGCCGAGCATGAAGATCCTGATCCGCACCGACGCCACCCCCGCCATCGGCATGGGCCACCTCTCCCGCTGCCTTACCCTGGCCGCCCAACTGCGCGCCCGGGGGGCGGAGCTGGAGTTTTTGATGGTGGAGCCTTCGCCGGTGGTGGCGGAGAAGGTGGCGGCGGCCGGGGCCGCGCTCCACTCCCTGCCCGAAGGGCTGGACCTGGCCCAGGACCTGGAGCTGACCCGCCAGCGGGTGGTCCAGGGCGGGGTTGCCGGCGCGGTGCTGGACGGCTACCAGTTCGACCAGGCCTATCTGGACGGCCTGGGCCGCGCCCTGCCGCTCTTGTTCTTCGACGAGCTGGCCGAGTTCGACTTCGCCTGCGCCCTGGTCCTGAACCAGAACCACCACGCCGGGGAGCTGGCCTATCGCGCCGCGCCGGGCGTGCGCCTGCTTTTGGGGCCGCGCTACGCGGTGCTGCGCCCGGAGTTCCTGGCCGCCCGCCCGGCGGCGCGGGTCCACCCGGAGCAGGCCCGGCGGGTCTTCCTCAATTTCGGCGGCAGCGACCCCCATGACCTGACCAGCCGCGCCCTGACCGGTCTGGCCGCCAGCCCCTCCCGTTTTC
>JAIUYB010000431.1 GCA_020216625.1 Desulfarculus sp. | reverse complement strand
AACAGGGCCAGGCCGGTGCTGGCCGCGCCCAGGCGCTGGCGGCCCAGGGCGGCCAGGGTGGTCAGCTGCAGGTAGTTCACGAAGACCAACGCCACGGTGGGGGCCAGCCAAAGGAAAGCCGCCGCCGCCGGCACGTACACCGGGCCGAAGACGGCCATCACCACCGCCTGGCGCTCCAGCAGAAGCCCCGCCGCCGCCGGCAGGCCCACCAGGAGCAAGAGGCGCAGTCCCTGGCGGTAGAGCCGGGCCAGATCCTCGGGCTGGCGCTGGTGCAGGTCGGCCATCACCGGCAACAGCGAGGCCGCCACCAGGCCGGCCAGGATGCCCAGGGCGTCGGTGACCCGCATCGCGGCGGTGTACCAGCCCACCTCGGCGAAGGTGCGCCCCAGGGCGCTGAGCATCACCACGTCCACCCGGGAGTAGATCAGGATGAAGACGCCGGTGAACGCCAGAGGCAGCGCGCCCTTGATTAGCCGGCCCAGGAACTCCAGGGAGAGGCCCACCCGCCAGGGCGCCAGCCGCCAAGTCAGGCTCAGGTTGGCCGCCGCCGCCAGGGCGTTGGCCCCGGCCAGGCCCAGCACCAGGCCGTAGAGCCCGTGCCCGGTCCACATCAGCCAGCCGGCCAGCAACAGGGCCACCAACCGGGTGGCGGACTTTACCCCGGCCTCCAGGTCCATCCGCTCCCGGGCGGCCAGGCCGGCCGCGCCCAGCTCCGACAGGCCCCACAAGACCTGCACCCCAGCCACCGCCAGGATCAGGCTGGCCTGCTCGGCCCCGGCCAGGCCCAGGCCCCAGGCCAGGCCGGCCAGGATCACCCCGGCCAGGATCAGCTTGATGACCAGCAGGCTGCCCAGCCAGCGCCCCAGCTCCTGGGGCTGGCGGGCCACCTCGCGCACCAAGAGGGTGTTGAGCCCCAGGTCCATGCCCACCAGGGCCAGGCCGGCCAGGCTGACCGCGTAGTTGAAGCGGCCGTAGTCGGCCGAGCCCAGGGCGCGGGCGGCGGCGATGAACAGGACCAGGAAGGCCAGACGGGAAAGCACCTCGCCCGTGGTCTTGAAGGCGAGATTGCGCCCAGCCCGGATCAGAGTGTGCACCGACCGCCTCCCGGCCTAGTCCCCGCCCGGGACCGGCGGGCGGTTGAGCACCTGGCGCACCAGGTAGGTGGGCTTGGCCTGGGTCTCGTAGTAGGTGCGCACCTGAAGCTCGCCCAAAAGACCCAGGGTGATCAACTGCACCCCGACGAACATCAGGAACACCGCCAAGAGCAGGCCCGGCTTGTTGCCCAGCGGCACCCCCAGGAACAGGCGTTGGAAGGCGTAGCAGCAGGCCAGCAAAAAACCCAACCCGCCGGTGATCAGGCCCCAGAGGCCGAAGATCTGGATGGGACGGGTGGAATAGGTGAGCAGGAACTTCACCGTGATCAGATCCAGCACCACCCGCACCGTGCGCCCCAGGCCGTACTTGCTCTTGCCGGCCACCCGGGGCCGGTGGTTGACCGCCACCTCGGCGATGCGCGCGCCCACGCCCGAGGCGATGGCCGGGATGAAGCGGTGCATCTCGCCGTAGAGCCGGATGTTCTCCACCACCTCGCGGCGGAACGCCTTCAGGGTGCAGCCGTAGTCATGCAGGTGGACCTTGGTGATGCGGCTGATCAGGCGGTTGGCCAACTGCGAGGGCAGCTTGCGGGTGATGAAGGCGTCCTGGCGGTCGAAACGCCAGCCGGCGGCGATGTCGTAGCCTTCATTGAGCTTGGCCAGGAGCTTGGGGATGTCGCGGGGGTCGTTCTGCAGGTCGCCGTCCATGGTGACCACGATGTGGCCCCGGGAGTGGTCGAAACCCGCGCTCATGGCCGCGGTCTGGCCGAAGTTGCGCCGAAAGCGCACCACCACCGCGTGGGGGTCGTCCTTGGCGATGGCTTCCAAAAGGGTGAAGCTCTGGTCGGCCGAGCCGTCGTCCACGTAGATGATCTCGTAATCCAGGCCCAGGTCGGCCAGCGCGCCGGTGACCTCCTGGTGCAGGGCCGCGATATTCTCGGCCTCGTTGTAGATGGGTATCACCACCGATAGGTCCACGACCCTACCTCGCATGCGCCCCACGGGCGCGGTTCACGAGCCACAGGACCAGAGCCGCCGGCGGCCCCAGGATGAGGACCTCCAGGCCCATGGCCCTCAGATTATGCCACACAATCTCCCAACCCAGGGGCCGACGCCGGATGTCCAGGAAAAAGGCCCAGTCGGCGATGAAATAACGGTCCGACAACGGCCACCACAACGGCACCCCGTAGGGATAGCTGGTGTCCTGGCCGATGGCGTCCAAGAGCACGTGGCCCAGCACCAGCACCAAGCCCAGCACTCCCCAGCGCCAGGCGTCGCCCCGGGTGCGGCCATAGAGCGCCGCCAGGAGCCCCACCAGCAGCGCCGCGCCCAGGGAGTGGCTGACGCCATGGTGATAGGCGTCGGGGCGGTCGGCGAAGAGGATGCCGGGCAGAAAGTCCAGGTCCGGCAGTTGGGACAGGGCCGCGAACAGGACCAGGTCGGCCCAGGGACCCAGCAACGGCCGCCGCCAGGTCACCAAGGGGCCCAGGGCCAGTCCGGCCAGGGCGTGGCCCAGCGGGGTGGCCATGGCCTAGCCCGCCCCCACCTGGCGCAGGGCGCGCCGGAAAACCTCCTCGTACTGCCGGCCGCCGGCCTCCCAAGAGAACTCCCGCTCCACCCGCTGGCGGGCCGCCTCGCCCTTGGCCCGACGCGCGACCGGGTCGGCCAACAGGCTCAGGATGGCCTTGGCCAGGCCCGCCGGGTCGGGCGTGGGGGCGAAGGCCCCGGTGTCGCCCAGGAAACGGCGGTTGTTGGGGTTGTCGAAGCAGGCCACCGGCAGGCCGCCGCCCATGTAATTGATGATCTTGCCGCTGGCCTCGCCAGCCGCCTCCACCTTGGGGTCCACCGCCACGTCGCCGACGCGCAGGTAGTCGGGCAGCTCGAAGTAGTCCACCTGGCCCACGAAAAGCACGTGCTCGGCCACGCCCAGCTCCCGCACCAGCTTTTGCGACTGCTCCACCGGGTAGCCCACCACCAGGAAGAAGGCCTCGGGGGCCTCCTGGAGCACCAGCGGGATGGCCTGGAAGAAGTTGTCCACGCCCTTGCTGGACAACAGCGCCCCGGTGTAGAGCACCACCGGCCGGTTGGGGTCGATGCCCAGCTCGGCCTTGAGGTCCCGGGCCCGGTCGCCCTCGAAGAAGTTCATGTGCACGCCGTCGATGATGG
>JAIUYB010000430.1 GCA_020216625.1 Desulfarculus sp. | reverse complement strand
GAGACCCGCTCGCGCCTGGCCGCCCTGGCCCGGCGGGCCGGGCTCTCGCCCCAGGTGCTCCTGACCAGCGCCCAGGCCGCCTTTGGCGACAGCGAGATGGTGGACGCCAAGGCCCTGGAGCAGCTGGCCGAGACCGCCCACGACCTGGCCCGCCGCCATCCCCTGATCTTCCGCGAGCTGGCCAGCAAGGGTCTGCCCAAGAACGCCGCCGACCTGACCGCCTTGGACCCCTCCCCGGAAAAGGCCCAGCAGCTCTTTCTGGATCGGCTCTATCGCGAGTACCGCTCCCTGGGCTTCTCGCCCGAGGAGGCCCTGGGCGCGCTGACCGCCAACGAACGCGCCGCCGCGGCCCTGGCCGACGCCTGGCAGACCCCCAACCTCTACCTCGGCCAGGTCCAGTTGGTGGCCGAGGTGGAAACCCTGACCCTGGCCGAGTTCATGACCCGCATCACCCCCTACATCGAAACCCGCTTGAACGGCTACCTCAGGGGCGGCGGAGTCTCCTTCACCGGCGATGTGGGCCTCTACGCCAAGAACCTGGCTTTCGACATCTACTGCGCGGCCAAGAAGTTCCAGGTGCCGGTCTCCCTGATGCTGGTCATCGCCCACCAGGAAAGCTCCTACGCCAACGTCCTGGGCGACTCCAACCGTTCGGCCAGCCCCTTCCAGATCTTCGCCCCCACCCGCAAGCTGATCGTCAACAGCCTGGCCCGCAACCGCTTCGTACCCCCTCCGGCCGACCTGCGCCTGGAGCACCACCTGACCATGGCCACCTACATGGCCGCCTTCCACCTGCGCGAGCTATTGATGGAATCGGTGGTCAACCCCGGAGGCGGCCGCGCCGCCCACGTGGACCTGGACCGGGTGATGAAGCGCTACAACGGCTCGGACGTCTACGCCGGCCAGGTGGCCCAGCGCCAGAAGCAGCTGGTCAGCTTTCTGCGCAATAGCTAACCCCGGCCGGGCAATCCGGCCCGGTCCCGCCACCGCCTTTTACTTGGACCACCCCAAAACGCGACCTTTCGCTTGACGAGGCCCCAATCAGCCGTCATCCTGCGGTCCAGTGCGATGGTCCCGAAACGAGTGATACTTGGAGGCGAAACCGAAATGCGCGCGCAACCCTGGGGTTGTCTTTCGGCCTGGCTCCTGGCGATCGTCATCCTGGCCGCCGCCACCGCGGCCCCGGCCGCGCCGGTCAATTTCGGGGCCTGGCTCTCCCCCGAGCTGGGCAAGCTCCAGACCAGTCTCAGCTACGACGTCAACTGGTCCCCGGACCAGAACGTCTCTGGCCAATCGGCGCGGATCGGCTATGCCCAGCAGAGCCTGTCGGTCATGGCCCCGTTGGTCCAGGATCAACGCAATGAGCTCTCCCTGCTGGCCAACGCCGACTATCTGCCCCTAGACGGCGATATCCGCTTCCCCTCGGGCCGGGCCTTCCCCAGCGAACTCTATGACCTCGGCCTGGGCGGGCTCTACCGCCACAAGCTGGACAACGGATGGATCGCCGGCGGGTTTTTGCGGGTGGGCTCGCCCAGCGACGAACCCTTCCGCGACTCCGACGAGATCAGCGTCAACGCCACCGCTTTCCTGCGCCTGCCCAGCGGCGGCCGAAACGCCTGGGTCTTGCTGCTCAACTACGACAACCACCGCGACTTCCTGGGCGGCACCCCCATCCCCGGCGCGGCCTACTGGTGGGAGCCCAACGACCAGCTCCAGGCCCTGGTGGGTCTGCCGCTGTTGTCGGTCCGCTACAAGCCGTGGAAACCCACCACCCTCAACTTCACCTACAGCTATCCCCACAACCTCTTCGCCCGCGCCACCCAGCGCCTAGCCAAGCCCCTGGCGGTCTTCGCCGGCTTCGAGTGGTCCAACCAGCGCTGGTTCCTGGCCGGCCGCAGCCATTACGAGGACATGCTCTATTTCAACCAGAAAAAATGGCTGGCCGGGACCATCTACACCCTGACCCCGGGAGTCGACCTGGAGCTGACCGGCGGCTGGGCCTTTGACCGCATGTTCTTCGTGGGCGAGAACTGGGGCGACCGCGACCAGGAGCGGGTGGACCTGGACAACGGAGCCTTCCTCAAGGCCCAGCTCAGCTACCGCTTCTAGCCATCGCCACCCCACGGCCACGGGGTTGGCCACGCCTTCCCCCGGCGGCCGCCGCCCTCGCGGGCTGGCGGGCCAAGGGGCGGCAACCGCGAATCCTGGCGGGCCACGGGGCGGGGTTGATCCCCGCCCCTTGGTTTTGGCGATGATATCTCCGGGCGGCCGGGGCCACTGGTGGTCCCGGCGCGTGGCGGCGGGTCCGGGCGGTCGGGCTTGGCGCTAGACCTTGGGCCCCGCCGGTTGATAGAGGCACAGGGGCTCCGCGGCCAGCTCGCTGCCGCTGACCTCATAGGCCCGGGCCCGGCAGCCGCCGCAGACCCGGCGGTACTCGCAGACCCCGCACTTGCCCTCCAGGCGGTCGGCGTCGCGCAGGCGGAGGAACAGCTCGCTTTCCCGCCAGACCTGGCTGAAGGGCAGTTGCTTGATGTCCCCGGCCGCCAGCTCCAGATAACCGCAGGGCTGCACCTGGCCCACGTGGCTGACGAAGGCGAAGCCCTGGCCGCCCAGGCAACCCTTGGTCACCGCGTCCAGGCCGTGGGTGGCGAAGTCCAGCTTCACCCCCCGGCGCCGGGCCTCCTGGCGGATGATGCGGTAGAAGTGGGGCGCGCAGGTGGCCTTCAATTCCAGGGGCGGGCCGGCGAACTTCTTGTCCGCGAACCAGTGCAGCACATCCTCGTATTCCTGGGCGGTGATGATCTCGCCGGTGAGCGCCCGGCCCCGGCCGGTGGGCACCAAGAGGAAGATGTGGTGCGCCGCCGCGCCCAGCTCCACCGCCAGATCGTACAGCCGCTCGATCCAGGGCAAGTTGCTGCGGGTCACGGTGGTGTTGATCTGGAACTCCAGGCCGGCCGCGCGGGCGGCGGCCATGCCGGCCAGGGCCCCGGCAAAGGCCCCGGGCTGGCCCCGGAAGCTGTCGTGGCTTTTCTCGTCCGGGCCGTCCAGGCTGATGGACAGGCGCTGGATGCCGCATTCCTTGAGCTTTTGGGCGATCTCCGGGGTCAGCAGGGTGCCGTTGACCGCCATGACCATGCGCAGGCCAAGGCGGTCGCCGTATTGGGCCAGGTGGAAGATGTCGGCCCGCAACAGCGGCTCGCCGCCGGTCATGATCACCACCGGCCGGCCCAGGCTGGTCAGATCGCGCAGGAAGGCCTCGCCCTGG
>JAIUYB010000429.1 GCA_020216625.1 Desulfarculus sp. | reverse complement strand
GGGCGCGCCGCGCCGGGTGGGGGCCGCGCTGTGGACCGGCATCTGGTTCTCCATCATTTCCGGGGCCTTGCTGGCCGCCCAGGGCCTGGCGGCCGGACCGATATTTGCTCTGGTGGGCCATGCCCCGGAGCTTCGGGAACTGGAGGCGAGCTATTTCCGCTGGCTCTGCCTGGGCGCGGGCATCGGGGTGCTGCAAAGCTCCCTGTCCTGCTTTTTCTCCGGCCGGGGCCGCACCCGTCCGGTGATGCTGATCAACCTGGCCGGCGCGGCGGTGAACGTGCCCCTGGACTACGCCCTGATCAACGGCGTTTGGGGCTTCCCGGAGCTGGGCATCGTGGGCGCGGCCTGGGCCACCATCGCCGGCTGGATGGTGATGGCGGCGCTGTTCGCCCTGGCCATCTTCACCCCCCGCCAGGAGCGGGCCTTCGCGGTCATCAGCGCCTGGCGGCCGGAGAAGGAGCTCTTTCTGCGCCTGATGCGCTTCGGCTTGCCGGCCGGGGTGCAGTTCTGGCTGGACATCGCCGCCATCACCCTGGCGGTGTTCTTCGTGGGCCGGCTGGGCACCCTGGAGCTGGCCGCCACCACCATCGCCTTTTCCATCAGCACCCTGTCGTTCCTGCCCATGCTGGGCTTCTCCATCGCCATCAGCACCCTGGTGGGCCAGGCGGTGGGGGCCGGGCGGCCGGAGATGGCCCAAGCGGCCACCACCAGCACCATCCACGTCACCCTGGCCTACATGGGCCTGGTGGCCCTGGTTTTCCTGGCCTTTCCCGGCTGGCTGGTGGAGCCCTTCCTGCCCCGGGACCTGGGGCCGGGCCAAGCGGCCGCGCTGGTGGAGCTGGGCTCCACCCTGGTGCGCTACGTGGCCCTCTACACGCTCTTTGACGCCATGGGCATCATCTACATCGGCGCGCTCAAGGGCGCGGGCGACAGCCGCTTCGTGATGCTGAACATGGCCGTGGTGGCGGGGCTGTTCCTGGTCCTGCCCACCTATCTGGGGGTGAACCACCTGGGCTGGGACATCCACCGGGTCTGGTTCTGCATCATCCTCTACCTGGTGGTGCTGGGGCTGACCAACTGGCGGCGCTATCGGCGCGGGGCCTGGCGGCGGATGCGGGTGGTGGAGACCGCCGCCCCGGTCCGGGGCTGAAATGCGCGCCGACCGGGGTTTTTATGGCTTGCGCGAACCGGGCCGGACCGCCATGTTTGGGGGGTGCGTCCCGCCCGGGAAATGGCGTTTAGGACGGGCGCGTCGTCCGGCCGCCGCTGGCAACCAGGAGAGACAACCTTGACCCACCCGCCCCACGCCGCCGCCAAGCCCGGACCCGACCACTACCTGGCCCTGACCCTGGGGGCGGGGGTGGTGGTGGTCTTTGGCGGGGCCCTGGTCAACCGCTTCCTGCCCCTGGGGGGAGCCCCGGCCCCCTGGCTGGAGGCCTTCGCCTCCTACTTCCTGGCCATCTGCCTGGAGGCCACGCCCTTCATCCTCCTGGGGGCCCTGCTCACCGCGGTCCTGGAGCTGTGGCTGCCGCCGGAGGCTCTGCCCCGGATCACCGCCCGCCTGGGCCTTTGGGGGGTGCCGGCGGTGGCCCTGTTGTCCCCGCTGTTCCCGGTCTGCGAGTGCGGGGTGGTGATGGTGGCCCGGGGCCTATTGCGCAAGGGCCTGCCCCTGCCGCACGCCGTCACCTACCTGCTGGCCGCGCCGATCATCAACCCCACGGTGCTGGCCTCCACCTACATCGCCTACCAGGACTTGGCCCACCCGGTCTGGCGGGGCCTGGGCGGCCTGGTGGTGGCGGTGGCGGTGGGCTGGACGGTGCTGGCCATCAAGCCCCGCGCCGCCCTGGCCACGGAGCCGGCCCCCGCGCCAACGCCAGCCTCCGCCGGGGCGGTGCAATCCTTGGACAGTCTGGCGCTCCCGCCCGAAACTGCGCCGCCGGCCTGCGGCCGCGGCCATGACCACGGTCACGACCACACCCCGGCCCAAGGCGGGGTTTTAACGCGGGTGGCGGGCCATCTGGCCGACGACTTCGCCGAGATGATGCCCTATTTCCTGGCCGGGGTGTTCCTGGCCAGCGCCATCAAGACCTTCCTCTCGGCCTCGTTGCTGTCCTCCCTGGGCGGCGGGGTCTTCCTGGGCCCCCTGACCATGATGGTCCTGGCGGCGGTGCTCTCGCTCTGCTCCGAGGCCGACGCCTTCGTGGCCGCCAGCTTCACCGAGTTCTCCTTCCCGGCCCACCTCGCCTTCCTGGTTTTGGGGCCGATGTTCGACCTCAAGCTGCTGTTGGCCTACCGCCTGATCTTCCGGGGCCGCTTCATCGTCCTGCTCGCGGTTCTGGTCTGGCTGGGGGTGGGGCTCCTCGCGGCCGGGGTCACGGTGCTGCGATGAAGGCCTTGATCGCGCGCCACGCCCGGGCCTGGCTGCTGGCCCCCTGGATCATCCTGGTGGGGGTGATGCTGGCCGGGGGGTACTACACCTTCTACGTGGCCTCCTGGCACGCCTGGTTGCAGCTCATTGGCCTGGGATTGCTGGTTTTTTGCTTTCTGGCCACCTGGGGCCGGCGGGAGGCTCCGGCCTGTGGCTGCGGCCATGACCACGGCCCCGAGCCGGGAGGCCAGACCGGCCCCTCCTGGCCCCTGTTGGCGGTGCAGTGGGCCCCGCTCTTCGTCTTCCTGGCCATGGGGCCCACCAGTCTCAGCCTCACCTCCACCGGCCTGGGCGGGCAGGGGGCCCAGTCCCAGGCCAGCGCGCCCCACGCCCCGGTCAACCCCCTGACCACGCCCTTGGACGAGGCGCCGCCCCGGTTCGAGGACGGCTATCGGGTCCTCAACATCCTGGATCTGCATAAGATTTATCTGGAAAAGGGGACGTTGCCGGACAAGGTCCAGGTGGTGGGCCGGGGTTATGTGCTCACCCCGGCCGAGCAGGCCAACCTGGCCGAGGACCAGCGCGCCAACCAGGTGGGGGCCTTCCTCTACCGCTTCGTGATCTCCTGCTGCACCGCCGACGCCCGTCCGGCCAGCGTGGTGCTGCGCGGACGGGGCGAGGGCCAGGTGAGCACCGACAGCTGGTACCAGGCCCGGGGCCGGCCGGTGGTATTACCGGGGCCTTCGCGCAGCCTGGCCATCGAGCTGGACGAACTGAAGGAGGTCCCGGCCCCGGACCCGCCCTACATCGTGGTCGCGTTCTAGGGGGGGCCTATCGGGTGGGCCGCTGGCCAGCCTGGACAACGTGGTCAGCGCCGCCGGTGGTTGCGGCCGCGGCGCGCTGGCCA
>JAIUYB010000428.1 GCA_020216625.1 Desulfarculus sp. | reverse complement strand
AGCATGCTCTATCCGTTCGAGATGACCCCCGACCAGCGCGCCATCGAGCGGCATCTCAACCAGCTCGGCCAGGCCGGCCAGATGCCGGATAAACGCGAGGTGCTGGCCCTGGTCCAGGCCCCGGGTCAAAAACGCCTGGGGGCTTCCCTCCACGCGGTCGACGCCATGCTGGCCTCCATGCCGGCCGAGATCGCCTGCGAGCTGGTGATGTGGGAAGGTTGCCAACGGGTCTGGTCCCAAGGTCCGTATCCGGCCGGGGACCGCCAGACCATCCTCAACGCCCTCTTACGGCAAAAACCGCGCGGGGCCACCGCCCTGGCCCGGGCCCTGGCCTTGGCCGGTCAGCGTTACAGCCTCTCAGGGGCCGAGGCCGGGGTGGTGGTGGTGCTCACCGACGGCACCGACACCTGCCGCGGCGACCCCTGCGTGGAGGCGCTGCGCTTGGCCCAGGAGCGCCACGGCCTGGTGGTCAACGTGGTGGACCTGGCTGGTCTGGACGAACTGGACTGCCTGGTGCGTCCCAGCGGCGGCCGGGCTTACCGCCCGGAGAAGATGGCCGACTTGGCCAAGGACATCGCCTGGGCGGCCCGCGCCGAAACCAAGGGCGCGCCTTGCCGTCGCGCCGGCGGCGCCACCGGCCGACGTTAACGCGCCCCACCGCCGGCCGAGACCAAAGCCGGACGAGCAGACGAGGTTTATGCCATGAGCCAGCGCACCCTGCTCTACTCCAGCCTCCGGGGGTCCTATCGCCCCCTGGCCTATCAGGGGACCATCATCCATCAGACCCATCAGCAACTGATGCGGTTGGTGGGCGAGCGTTTCGGGTCGGAGCACGTGTCGCTGTTCGCTGAGCCGGTGGCCGACTCCAGCCAGGAGGCCATCGACTGGTACAGCCGCGTCCCCGGCGCGGCGCGGCGGCTGGACCACGCCTCGCCAGAGGATCGTCACCGGGCCGAAACCAAGCTGGCCAAGATCGTGGGCGATCTGGAAGGCTATCTCCAGGAGCTGGAGGCATCCCCGGACCAGAACCGGCGGGCGGCCGGCAAGATGCTGGAATTGGCCCTGCAGCATCCGGACGCCTCGACCCTGTTCCTGGTGGGAGACCAGCCGGTTCTGGCCGGCTGGGGAACGGCCCCGGCCGCCAGCGAGCTGGCCCCGGAAAACCTGGTGCGCCAGCGGTCCCAGACCATCCAGGAGGCCGGCGAGGACGTGGTGCGGAGCAAGGCGGTGACCCCGCCCCCGCTTCCGCCCTCCCCGCCCCCCCCACCGCCGTCTTTGCCCCCGGCGGCGGCCCCGCCGCCACCCCCACCGCCCCCAACGCCATCTCCGGCCGGCAAGGGCTGCGCCTGGTGGCTGCTGCGGGCCCTGCTCCTGGCCCTGGCCTTGGGGCTGCTGCTGTTGGCCCTGGCTTGGTTGTTGCCGTCCGGTTGCTCGCCCCTGGCGGGTCTGCCAAGTCTGGGCCTGCCCGGAGACTGGTTGTCGGGCGGGGGCGGCGCGCCGGGCGGGGGCAGCGCGCCGGGCGGCGGACCCGGCGGTCCAGGGACGGAACAACTAGCCCCGCGCCTGGAGCGAAATCAGGAGCGGGAGGCGCAGCTTCGCGCGGAGTTGGAACGATTGCGGGCCGAGTTGGAAAAGCGCCGTCTGGCCTGCCTGGCCCGCAAGCCACCCGAGCCAACGCCCGAACCAACGCCCGAACCAACGCCCGAGCCCGAGCCAACGCCCGAGCCGCCGCCGCAACGGCCCGTCGCGCCGGAAAGACCGACCGTGGTGCCCACCAAGCCGGCCGCCCCGCCGCGCACCACTCCCTCCACCACCACCACCGTTCCCCAGCGCCCGCCCCAAAGGGCCGCGCCCAAGCCGGAACAACCCCTGACCGTGACCAAGGAGGATCAGGACAACAAGGACGTTAGCTTCCTCAAGGGGCATTGGCAGTCGGTCACCAACCTGGTGGAGGAGGGCACCAACCGGCCGGTGGTCATCGAGTTGGAGATCGACGAGAATGGCCACGGCACCTCGACCATCGTGCGCGAGAACGGCCTGCGCTGCCCTGCCCCCATGCGTTCGTATTTCGACGACCGGGGCAACCTGGTCTTCGAGGACGTCCACCTGCATCCCTGCCCGGACGGCAGCAAATTTCAACCCTCCCAGGTGGTTTGCCAGGTGGGTCCGGATGGCCGGGCCAAGTGTCGCGGCCGTCACCCCAACGGCCACACCTACGACGTGATCATCAAGCGGCGCTAGCCCCAGTCATCCCCCCCTCCCGGCCTGGCCACGGGCTCCGGCCGGGAGGGCCTGGCGACCTCCCCGGGGGCCCAGGCCGCGCGGTCTTGCCCTGGCGGCCGGAGTGGGCCAAAATGGTCCCCAACGCCATTATCCAGCGCCCCCGGAAGGCAACCGCCCCGGGAGAGTAGCGCCTTCTCCGCCAACGACGAGGTTCAGCATGAAAGAAATCCGCGATCGCGCTCGGGAAATGCTCAAGGGACGCTGCCGGGTGTGCCGGGTTTGCGACGGCCGCGCCTGTGCGGGAGAGGTCCCCGGCATGGGGGGCATCGGCTCCGGGGCTTCCTTCCACGCCAACCTGGCCGCCCTGGCCCGGGTCAGGCTTGACCTGCGGGTGCTGCACCAGGTGAGCGAGCCTTCCACCGCGGTGGAGTTGCTGGGCCAGTCCTTGTCCATGCCGGTGCTGGCCGCTCCGGTGGCGGGCATGAAAATCAACTTCGGCGGGGTCATGGAGGAGGAGCCCTACGCCCTGGCGGTGGCCCAGGGCTGCCTGGCGGCCGGGACCCTGGGCCTCTTGGGCGATGGTCCCACCGGCGCGGTATTCCAGGCCGCGGTGACGGCCCTGGAGGCCACCGGCGGCCGGGTGATTCCCACCATCAAGCCCTGGGAGGATCGGGAGCTGCTGGCCAAGCTGGAGCGTTCGGCCCTCCTGGGCGCGCCCTTCGCGGTGGTGGACGTGGACGCGGCCGGCCTGATCAACCTGCGCATTCTGGGCAAGCCGGTCTTCCCCCGCACCCCGGAGCAGTGGCGGGCCCTCATCGAGCGCGCGCCCTTGCCGGTGGTGCTCAAGGGAGTCATGACCGCCGACGAGGCGGTGTTGGCCGCCCAGGCTGGCGCGGCCGGGGTGGTGGTTTCCAACCACGGCGGGCGGGTGCTGGAGGGCTCGGCCGGCACCGCCGAGGTGTTGCCGGCCGTGGCCGCGGCGGTCAAGGGGCGCATCGCGGTGCTGGCCGATGGCGGGGTGCGCAGCGGCGGGGACGTGCTGAAAATGCTGGCTCT
>JAIUYB010000003.1 GCA_020216625.1 Desulfarculus sp. | reverse complement strand
ACCGTGACCGGCTCGGCCGGCTGGGAGGCGGTCTGCCGGGGCAAACCAGTCATCACCCTGGGCCATGCCTGGTATAACGGCTGCGAGGGCGTCTTTTACGCGCCGCGGCGGGAACAATGCCGCGAGGCCCTGGCCTGGGCGGCGCGACACCCCAAGGTTGACCAGGAACGAGTTCGCTATTTCCTGCATGTCTTCGCGCAGCATTGCCTGACGGCCTGCGCCGACCAGCTCTTTGTCAAGGAGTTCGACCTGACGCCAGCGGAGAACGCGGGCCTACTCGCCGACGCCATCGCCAACGCCTGCCGCGAGCGCCTATCGTAACTAGCCTGCGACATGGTGAGCATTCCCTTGCTCAAACTGTGGGATCATCAGGGGCGGAGAAAGCTCACGCCCCTCAGAATGGCTCCGGACCAGCCAGCCTTATTCCGCCGGGCCGAAGACAGCTTTCTACCGGCCAACAGTTTGGCCCTCATCCAGTTCTTCCGCTAGAGCGCTTAGGCGCTGGATGGCATGGGGTCACCCACCGGGGCTACGCCACCGTACACTGTCGAGCCCGAGTATTTGCCGGCAAGCTCGATCCCGTGCCCGACCTTGGCCTCAAGCGGGCTCTCAAGACTACCGCCTACCAGATGACAGAAGGCGCCAAGGGCAAGTTGCAGTTGGCTGGTCACGGCGCCGGAGGAACGGATATCAGGCTGGTGGTGGGCGGTCTCACTCCCGAGAGGAGGCTAGAGGTGCCCTTCTTAATCGTGGGAGATAGCAGGGATGTGGTCGCCGTGAGGCTTTAAATGCGATTCTCCTCCCGGCCAAAAGCCCTGGTCGCGAGTGGGGGAGAGTGCACCCAGATTCTCATGGGTCCTGGGGCTCATCCATCAACACTGCCCGTTCCAAGCTCGCTGTGGCCTCTACTACACCCCTCTACCCAAAAGGGAGGGTTTGGGTGATCAGCTGCTTGAGATCGACTGAACCGGCCCCTTGCTCTTTAGCGAGCATGGAAAATATCAAATTAGCTTCGTACTTCCTAGGGGGATGCGGTGGGAATGAGCTCAAGCGGCAGCGCAAAGATGGTCCACCATAGCGCCAATTGTGAAAAGATCCTTCTCGTCGAGAGTCTCCACCGGGACATCGATGCCGAACTTCTCTTCGATGCTGAAGAGATAGTTGATCACGTCCAGGGAGTCCAGACCCAGTTTGCGGATGTCATCCTCACGGGTGACATCTTGCTTCAGCTTCTTGACTTCTCGCAGGATTTCGCACAGGGCGGTGAATACTTCTGCTTCTGCAAGGGGACTCATTTCCATCTCCCTGTCCGGCGCTGGCGCCTCTCCATCCTGGCCCGTCGGACCTGGCCTGGACCAACACGCCAGCTAGAATTGCAATACGGTGCAGGCCCAGCTCAGGCCACCACCAAATCCGCAGATCAGAACCTTCTTGCCTGCCAGGTCCTGGACGGCTCGTAGCTGGGACAAGGCCAGTGGAATGCTGGAGGAAACGGTGTTGCCAGTGTTTTCCATGGCATAGAATATCTTCTCGGGCGGCACCTGCAAGCGTTTGCCCAGCCATTCCAAAATATAGCGGCTGGCCTGGTGGAAGACCAGGAAATCCACATCGTCCAGGGTCAGATCGTTCAATCGAAGGCAACGTTTGACGTCCTCGGGCACCTTACGCATGGCGAAGTCAAAGATGCCGCGCCCGTCCATGAACAGCTTGCCCCAGGCTTGGGGGGCAGGTGATCCCGGGCCGTGGACCAGCGTGCTCCAGGGCTTGCGACTGCCGCCTTCGCGCACGATCAGCTTGTCATAACCCCTGCCGTCGGTGCCAAAGGTGAAGCATAAGGGCCTGGCTAGAGGCTCAGGCCCCAGCCAGGTGGCGGTGGCGCCGTCCCCGAAAAGGGCCATGGTGTCGCGGTCGCCGTCCCGCAGGATCTTGGAATATGCCTCGCTGGTGATCAGCAGCCCGTTGCGCCAGCCCTGGGCGGCCATCAGGCCCTGGCAGACGCTCAGACCATAGACGTAGCCGGAGCAGGCCAGGTTGATGTCGAAGGCGGCCAGGGAGGGTAGCTCCAAGGCGGCCTGCACCAGGGCGGCGGTGTGGGGAATCTGGTAATCCGGGGTCTGAGTGCAGACCACCAGGAGTTCCAGTTCTTCAGGTTTGAAATCGGGGTGCTGTTGGAACAGGTGCCGCGCGGCAGCCACCGCCATGTCTGAAACCGACTCATCAGGCCCACTGAGGTGACGGCTCTTGACTCCGACCTTGCGCTCCAAAAACTCCAGGTCGAAGCCGAAACGTTCGGACAGCTCCTGGCTGCTCCGGAGAGCGGCGGGCAGGTGCCAGCCAATGCCTTTGATGCCCAAGTTGATCGCAGCCATGGTCATGTTCGGGGAGCCTCAAACCGGCTTGCAGCCGAAGCAAATCTTGGTGGCGAACTCAACCCCCGCGAAATTACCAGAAAATTCGCAGACCGTAAAGAGTTCCGGCCCCCGGGGCATGCGGTGGGCCAGACTCACGCCCAGGCGAACCTGTTGGGCGGTGCTCGGGGCGGCCATGGCGGGGAGGTTCTGCAGATAAAGCCAACGCACCGCCACCCCGCCTCCCACCTCTCCCAGGGTGGCCAAATGCATGGCCTTGTTGGCTGCGATGATGCCGGTTACCAGTTGGGCGGGATTGGCGACGCCGGTCAGGGTCACGCGCCCAGAAAAGTCGCCCGCCAACTCAAGGTTCCCCACCAGGGCCGCCATGCTGTCCAACCGTCGCTCGGCCACCTCCTGGGTCTCGTCTTCCCACAGACCAGCCGTGACTGGTTGGCCGCCCAGGTTCCCCTGCAGGCTGACAACCGGATCGGTGGATTGATCCGGCCCCTCGTTTCCCAGGTAAACCACAATCCGGCCATGGTGTTTGATTTCTCTGGCTATCTTGAACTGGCCAACCCGGGGAGCCCGTTCCGCCAACCCCCAGGCCTTGGCGGCCTCGGCGATGGCCTGGAGCACTAACTCGAAAACAGTGGTGCCATGGACATAGCCACGCGAACCCAAAAGCCAGAAGCGGGCCGGTATCACTAGGGAGTGGCTAGAGATGGACATGGGTCACTGGCGGTATGGCCGCTGGGTCGGAGGTTCCTGAAGCCAGGCGTAAATGTCATCCCGCAGCAGCTCTTTGGTGCTGTCCACCAGCTGGGCCATATGGTAGCTGAAGACTTGCCCCCGGCCCAAACCGGCCTCGGACACCTGGTGCCCCTTAGCGGCGAAGTGCTCGAAAATACGCACGTTCTTATTCCGGCGGATTTGGCACTGGCGGTACCATACATACATATAGAAGGGCTCGTTCGCCACTTGGTTCTCGCGCACGACTGGGTGGATGAACTCCTTGGTGTAGCGGTAGGGCACCCCCATGAGCATCTCGGCGTGGTGAACCTCTGAACATGTGAACCTAGGGTGCAAACCCACGCTGACGCAGAGGGTGTCTCGCTCGCACATGCGGGCGACGGGAGTTTCGGGGCCAAAGGCGTGGCGAGCCACCCGTCCGCAGATTTGCTCGGCCTGGGCTCCCAGGGCGGTGTAGGAGGTGAAAGGGTGAAAACTGCGCACCGCGCCTGGCTTTTTACGCAGGTATTCGGTCAACACACCCAATTCGCTCGGGGTAGTACGAGGATCGAAGGGCTTGTCGGTGTTGCACAAACTGGCGCTGGGGGTTGAGACTACTAATGTACCTTGCTCGAGATCGATCAGGTTGGCCAGGGCCTGGAAATGGGCCTCCAGCACCGTTTCTTTGTCAGGTTTCTCGAAGCGACCCAGCCAGCGAAGGTCCGGGGCCAGCAATACCACTCTGCCCCGGCCCACACCCACCTGGGCATAGGCCCGCGTCAAATCATCAAAGCAATAGTCCCAGCCCAATAGCTTCACCTGTGGATATTTTTTCAGTGATTCTAGCAGACAGGGGGGGGCAGTCAAGCTGAGCTGAGGCATCTGGCGCGGTATTAACGAGTTGACACCGCCCAAGTCACCAATCATATATATGCCATGCGAGGCGAACCGGAAAAAATCGTGTACTTAGTACATTGCGTGGATGCCGAGGGTCCTCTGCACGTGGATCTGGCCGCCAAATTCCAACGCTTGGCCGAGGTCTTCGGGGTGGAGATCACCCCCAGTCACGAGAATCTAGCTCGCCTGAGCCGGGGCGAGATCGACCTGGGGGGCAAGGAGTTGGCGGTCCGCCAGGCGCTCTCCTCCCATCTGGCCACCTTCATGGACTCCTGGCCCAGGCTGGAACAGATGCTGGATCGGGCCACCTCGCCTCAGTTCCGCCAGGCATTGCCCGACTCCTTCGGCCAAGGTTATGTCTACAACTGGTTTGTCCTGGACCACGTAGGCTACCTGGACAATCCCCGCCGCCGGACCCTGGGCTACCTGTCCATATTTGATTTTTATCGCGAGTTCCTGTCGCGGCCGGGTCAGGAGCGCGACGGCTTCCACTGGCATTATCATTTCATGAGCACTTACCGCCAGGCCCATCGTTGCGCCACCTCGCTGCTTAACTCCCCCCACATCTGGGAGGGGCTGGCCCGACGAATCATCGACCGACGTTGGTTCCCCAGTTGTTGCCGTAGCGCCTTCCAGACCGAACGCCCTGACAGCCACTGGTTTCTGGAGCAATACATTCCTTTCGACTTCACCAATACCGCGGTGGAGGATCCAGGCGAGTTGGAGGCCCAAGCTGACTTGGCCGGAGGCCGGTTCGGTGACTGGCGTTTGGCCCCCAAGGACTGGAGTGTTTACCAGCCTTCCCATGACAACTACCAGCGGCCCGGCCACTGCCGACGCTGGATCGCCCGGGCCCTGAATTTGCTTAACCGCTTCGCCTGCCTGGACCAGGCCGAGGTGGACAAGGCATTCGCTCGGGCGGCCTCTGGTCAGCCCACCCTAATGGGGGTGGCTGGTCACGATTTTCGCGACTTGGCCGTGGAAGTTGAGCACCTAAGGGACCTATTGCGCCATGCCATGGCCAAGTTCCCCACGGTGAAGTTCAAATATTGCGAGGCGATCGAGGCCATGCGCGCCGTCATCCCCGCGACGGAGGTTGACCAGCCACCCTTGCGTCTGGCCCTGGGACTGGAGCGCGACGCCGACGGCCGTCCGACGATTTTACGCGTGGAAACCAGGCAGGGCCAGGTCTTCGGGCCCCAGCCCTTCCTGGCCCTCAAGACTCGCTCCCAGACCTATCTACACGACAATCTGGACTTTTCAACTGACGGACGCTCCTGGCGCTATGTATTCGACACCGAGACCGTGCTGCCCGGGGACCTGGCGGCGGTGGGAGTGGGCGCTGCGGACGCACAAGGGAACACCGCGGTGGAGGTCATCAACCTGGAGCGCTGATTACTCACACTGGGCGCGGACCGCGGCAATCCATGGAGTGGGCAGACAACAAGGCCTCGGCCCAACAACACTTCGACCGGAGGGCCAAGTCCAACCTGGATCGTAATTTCACCGACCAGGAGGGCCGCTACCCCAACCTCCAGCTGCGGGAGAAGGTAATCCTACAGGCGGTGGCGGACTTGGTGGCGCCAGGGGCATTCATCCTGGACGCTGGCTGTGCCTCGGTCATCCGCTCTCTTAGCTGGCGGGGATGGGCTAACACTTGCAAGGCATGGACATCGCCCCCAATATGGTGGAGACACTCAGGACCCTGGTGGCCGCCTTGCCACCGGACCAGGCCGTCCGTCGCCAAATGCGTGCGGGTGACAGCGAGGCCCTGCCCTTCGTGGACGCCACCTTCGCCGCCGCCGCGGTCTCTGGCGTCTTCGAATACCTGACCGAGGACACCCCGGCCCTGGCCCAAATATCCCGGGTGGTCAAACCCGGAGGCTTGACCCTGGTCTCTCTCCGTGACCAGGGGCTCAACGACCATTCCGCTCCCTCCCTTTTCGCCCCAGGTCAGCGACCTAATGCCCGATCTCCACGACGCCCTGGGTCTGGCCCTGGAAAATTCCAGCGACATCGCGCTGGGACGACTCATGGCCTCGGGCTTCGTGGACCCGCCGCGCAAGATCTGACCAGGGAAGGAATGGCATGAAAGCCTCATCCCCCCGCTACCTGGTGATGATCTATCTTTACGTGAAAGAGCACTGGCGTCGCGAATTCCCCGGGCTGAACGGACTGACCAGGGAGACTTTACAGACCCAGCTCGCCTTCTTCTTGTCCTCATCCAGAGAGATAGCCACCCTGGAATCAGCCCTGGCCTCTGCGCGGGGCGCATACCAGTCGCGCCAGGATTTGTGCTTGCTCACCTTCGATGATGACTTGGCCAACCCTTACCACAGAGTTACCTCCTTGCTGGCCGACCGCGGCCTGCAGGGCTTGTTTTTTCTCAACACCCGCCGCCTGACAGAAAACACCCTGACCCTGGTGCACCAGAGCTATTTGCCGATGGCGGAGTCAAGCTTCGACGCCTATCGCCGGGCGGTCGAGGCCTGGCTGGGCGGAGGGGGGCTGCCCCTGACCCCTCAGGCCTCCCCAGATGCCATCGCCCGCGCCGATAGCTTGGGCCAACCAGCGGTTAAAGACTTAAAGTACCTTATAAACTTCGAGTTACCCCCAGACCGTGGGAAGCTGTCCCTTTGCGCCAGCGCCCTGCGCGCCAACCTCTCTTCCCCAGAGCAGTGGCCGTTCTCCTATCCCCACGGCAAGGCCGACACCTCTAACGCCGACACCCGCCGCGCCCTGACCAATGAAGACTTCATCTACGGGCCGTTTTCAGTACCCGGCGCTGCCCTGTCTGGCGCCGACCTTTTCTCCTTGCAACGCATCGACGCCTCCTCGGTTGACCCTCAGGCCGGCCACGTGACCTGCTGAGAGGATGGCGCGGGAAAGAACCTCCAGTGCGAACCATATGTCTAGCCCCCACTGGTGCCACCTCCTGGACGGAGCTTTATTCTCTGGCTCGATCGCTCCAAGAAAAACAACTCGCCCGGCCGGTGATGATCCTCTTTCAGGGCAGGACTGAAAAACGTTATGAGGAATGCAGCCGGGATGGTATCGCCTACCACCGATTGGCGGTGGACCCCGATATGGTCGCGCGCCTGGGCTGGGGGCATAACCGCGGTCTTGCGGCGGCGGGGAGACGATCTTGGCGCTGGCTGACCGCTCGTTTAGCCCCGAACCATCTTGAGCGGGCCGAGACCGCCCGTTGGCGACTATTGCTCACGGCCCAGCACAAGGCGTCCAGGCAAGCCTTGGAACAACTTGCGCCTCAATGCCTGGTCATTTCCGATGGTCGGTTGCCAAACTGGGAACTTCCCCTGGTCAAGGCCAGCCAGGATTTGAATATTCCGACCATCGTTCCCCCAGTGGCGCTGGCTGGAGATCGCGACACCCTCACTCGTCGCCGTAGCGGTCCGGCCAACCATGGTGAGCTTCATCCGCGCCTGTTGCGCGACTATCCCACCCAGGCCATTTGGGACCCCAAGCAAAGACGCCATGTTTTCTATTACCCCAGTCAGGTCCTGCCGGCCCTCGACTCCTTGGGTATGCTGCCACCCAACCCCTGGCTTTTGGGGGGTGGACTGGCCGGGCTGGTCCTGGTGGAGAGCGAGCAGGCCCGCGAGCAACGCCTCGCCCAGGGACAGGATCCCGGCAGATTGCGGGTCAGTGGCCATCTCGGACATGACATTCTATTCGCCGGATATCAGCGCCGGATGGCCTTGCGTGAAGAGTTGGTTAAATCCTACGGTCTTAATCCCGGGCGTCCTCTGGCGGTGGTGGCCTTGCCGCAACTGGGAGAGCAAGGCACCCTGGACTGGGACAATCACTGGCGGGAGATCCGGTTCTTGGCCCAGACTTTTCGTGACCTCCCAGCCGAATTCCTGATCTCGCTGCATCCCAAGATGAGCCTCTCGGATTATCGCTTTCTGAATCATGAGTATGGCCTGCGGGTCGCCAACGAAAGGCTTTCCGCTATCCTGCCCGCCGCCGACCTATTCCTGGCCACCTATTCCTCGACCGTGCCCTGGGCCACCCTCTGCCGGGTGCCGGCCTTGGTTTTTGATTTCTACAAAATCGATTTCAGGCTATTCGATGATCTACCGGGAGTGGTTACGGTGACTGAGCGGGAGGCGTTGGCACCGGAGGTGAAGCGCATCCTGGGCGACCAGCGGTATTGGGAGGCCCTCCGCCAAGCCCAGGACCAGAGTGCACCACGGCTGTCGCCTTTTGACGGCCATTGCAGCGAAAGGATCCTTCAGGCCCTGGTTGGCGACACCTAGGATTTAGGTTTTGAGCGGCTCTAGCTGTCTTGTCAACGAGGCTATACACAGATTGCAGCCATGAGACCGGTGGCTAATGGTTCAGGTCCGCATGCGGACGGCATGGCTATATTCATGAAGCTGCGGCAGCGGTTGGGAAGAAGCCCATTTGGTAGATCAATCGTAAGCCTGTTTGTAGGCCCATTCCCGGATGCTGGTCTGTGTGGAGCGCTCAGCCTGACCGTTGATGCGAAGGGTGTAGATCCTGGCCCGCATCTGGCCCCGTTTCCAAGTGGGCGCTGACCAGATGGCTGCCAATGAATCCGCCCGCGCCAGTCACCAGCCCCCTCCTGCCTTGCCAGCTCACAATCCCAACACCCCGTTCTCGTAATCCAGCTGGGCTCGCTGATAATCGGAATGACTGCCCACGTCCAGCCAGTATTCGATGATCGGAAAGCTCACCACTAGCTCACCGGCGTTCAGCAGGCGGGCGATGAGGTCGGTCATGTCCAAGCGCTGCCCTTTCTCCACGAAGCGGGCCACCCCAGGGTCCAGCAGATAGATCCCGGCATTGACGAAAAAGCTGTACTGAGGCTTCTCCTCCAGACCTTCCACGTAGGGGCCTTTGGTGGTGACCACCCCAAAGGGAACGCTGATTTCGTATTTACGCACCCCCACGGTCAGGGCCGCCTTGTGCTCCTGATGGAAGCGGAGCATGGTGCGGAAATCCATCTGGGTCAGGATGTCGCCGTTAATGATCAGCAAGGGCTCCGCCGGCCAGTCCAGCAGGCCCAGGGCCCCGGCGGTGCCCAGGGGTTTGTCCTCGGTGACGTAGCTGAGTTCTACCCCCATCTCCCGGCCGTCGCCGAAATGTTCGCGGATCTTGTCGGCCAAGTAGTAGGTGCTTAGGTTGACCCGCCGGATGCCTGCCTGACGGAGCTGGTCGATGATGTGCTCCAGCAGGGGACGATCACCCACCGGTAGCATGGGTTTGGGGCAATCGCCGGTCAGGGGGGCCAACCGGGTTCCCTTGCCACCCGCCATGATCACCGCTTGGAGGGGTTCACGGTCGTCGGGCACCAGCTCCGAGAGGTTCACCAGGTCCACCACCCGGTCTTGCTCGTCCAAAAGCGGGATCTGGCGAACCATGTGCTTTTGCATCAGGCGCAGCAGGTGCGCGTTTTCGCTGCCCAAAGGCGCGGTGACCGGCGCCGGCTTGCCGGTGGCCCGCTTCATTTCAAGAATATCCTGAGCAGTGGCTGAAAGGTCCATGCCCGCTAGCAGGGCGCGGCGCAAATCGCCGTCGTTCACGGCGCCCAGCAGGCGCCCCTGGTCGTCGGTGATCAGGACGATGCCCTTCTGGTTCTGATTCAGGCAGTCCATGACCTGACGAATGGTGCGGCCTGGGTCCAGGCAGTACTGGTCAACGCTAGGGCGACCTCTCATGGTGCTAGCTCTCTCGCCCGCGCCGGGCCAGGGCAGCCAGTTCCGCATAGATCGCTATTCCGGCCGCCGCGCTGCGCTCGGGGTGGAATTGGAAGGCGAAAATATTTCCCTGGCGCAAGGCCGAGCAGAACTCCACCTCGCCATAGCGGGTCTTGGCCAAGATCACCCCCGGATCGCGTGGTTTGGCGTAGAAGGAGTGCACGAAATACATGTACTGACCCTCGGCCACCACCGCCAGGGGAGTCCCAGCCCAGGGATCGCCTGGTTCGGCCGGACGGTGGATGCGATTCCAGCCCACGTGGGGCACCTTCAAAGGGCCGCGCGGTCCCAGGGGATTTTGGAACCGCACCACCTCCCCCGCCACCAATTCCAATCCCTGGTGCAGGCCGAACTCATGGCTCTGCCCCAGCATCAGTTGCATGCCCAGGCAGATGCCCACCAGGGGGCGCCCAGCGGCGGCCAGGTCCTTGAGAGGGTTTACCAAGTCCAGCCGGCGCAGGTTGGCCATGGCGTCGCCAAACGCCCCTACCCCGGGCAGGAAGATCAAGTCGGCGGCCGCGATCGCCGCCCGGTCGTTGGTGATCTCAGGGGCCATCCCCACCTGGTGGCAGGCGTGGGCCACGCTGTAGAGGTTGCCCAGGGCGTAGTCCACGATGGCCGCCCGCACGGACGCGCCTCCGCTCATGCCGCCCAGCCTCCTTCCCAGCGGCAGTCTACCCCGTGGGCCAACAGGTGCCGCTTGAGCTCCGGCAGGGTGGCGTCGGCGATCTTGCCGAAGCCCTTGCCCTCGCGCCTCAGAAAGGTCAGATTGCCCTCGGCGCTGTAGTCATCTTCCAGACATTCAGCGCATTTGATGAAGTTGTAGTGCAGCACCGAGGCCAGACTCACCGCGTCGGCCGCGCCTTCCTCGATCACTTGCAACACATGATCCACGTTCCCCGCTCCACCCAGGGCGATGACCGGGATCGAGACCGCGCGGCTGATGCGGCGAGTCAGTTCCAGATCGTAACCCTCACCGGTGCCCTCGCGATCAATGGAGATCACCAGAAGTTCGCCGGCCCCCAATTCCTCGGCGCGCTTGGCCCAGACGATGGCGTCCATCCCAGTGCTCTGGCGGCCGAAGTCGGTGAAGGCCTCGTAACTGCCGTCGGGTTTTTTCATGGCCTCAATGGAGACCACGATGGTGGAGGAGCCGAAACGCCGGGCGGCCTCGCTGATCAGCTCCGGGCGGGCGATGGCGGCGGTGTTGAGGGCGGCCTTGTCGGCCCCGGCCCGAAGCACCTGGTTGATGTCCTCGCTGGTGCGCAAGCCCCCACCCACGGTAAGGGGGATGAAAATCTCCCGCGCGGTGCGTTCGATGATGTCCAGCAGGCTGTTGCGCCCGTAGAGGCTGGCCACCGCGTCCATGTAGAATAGTTCGTCCGCGCCTTGCTCATAGTAGTGGCGGGCAAAACGCTCGGGCTTACCCAGCACCCGCAACCCTTCCAGGTGGACGCCTTTCACCAGGTTGGGCCCCTTGATGTCCAGGCGCGGGATGATGCGGACACTCATGAATCACCCTCGATCCAAGCGCGATCGCCGGCTAAGGCCTCCAACCGCGTCAGGCGATCTTCCAATTCCCGCAACCGGCGCCAGGGGTCCAGGCCCAGCCTGGTCCCCACCGGCCAAGTGGGAATCATAGCCTCTCCCCCGGCGGTTTGCACCTCGGCCAAGAGCACCACCGAATCCCCGGTCTTGACCACCACTCCCTGTCCGGCCAGGCGTCCCACCACCTGCCCGGGAATGCCCAGGTAGCGGGTCCAGGCCGGATCGTAGCTAGCGCGCCAGAGGATGACCTCCTCCTGGCCCAGCTGGGTGCGGGCCCCGGGGCCGGGCCGGGTGATAGCGCGGATCTTGTTGTAGATGTTCCGACTGGTGTCCGACCAGTCGATCCATTCGTCGCCAGGTATCCGCTGAGTGCAATAGGAGCCCATGAGGTGGGACTGGACCCGACGGGGCGGCGAGCCGCTGGCCACCAGTTCCACCGCCTCCATCATCACCCCTGGCAGGGCGTCCACCACCTTGTCCAGCACTTCACGGTAGGTGTCGCTCCAATACACCGGCAGGGCGCGTTGCACGATTATGTCGCCGGTGTCCAAGCCCTCGTCAACGAAATGAGCGGTGACGCCGATCTCGTTCTCGCCGTTGATCAGTGCCCAGTTGATAATGTTGCGCCCGCGATAAAATGGCAACATGCCCGCGTGGAGGTTGATAAAGCCAAGGGGAGCGCTGGCCAGAATGGGCGCGCGCAGAATCTGATCGTAGGAGACCGAAAGGTTCAAATCCGGGGCCAAGTCCTGGACCGTGGCCAGGAACTCCTGAGCATTGACCTGACGTGGTTGCAGGATGGCCAGGCCCAACTCTCGGCCCAATTCGACCAAGGCGGGATCGCTTGGAGTGGTGCGCAGGACTAGACCGGCCAAGTCGTGCCCCGCCTGGCTTAAACGTCGTAAGGAGTTGGTGGCCCAGGGCCCGTCGCCGAAGAAAAGGATGCGCATGGTCCGCCCCTACTCCCACGCCAGGTCATGGAAGCGTTTTTGGATCAGGCGTTGATCCAACACGACATCCCTCAGCCGCCGAGTGATCCGGTCCGCCGCGCCGCCTTGAAAATAGGGGTTGGGCGTCGCCGCCAGGGTCTCCCGCCAGCCCGGCTGGCAGGCCTGGGTGATGCCGGCCAGAATCGCGCCTCGTTCGCAGGTCACGTCGATGACGTTGGCTCCTCGCTCCCGCCCTGCCTGCCGGGAGCCGATATTGACCACCGGCAAGCCCAGGCTCGGAGCCTCGATGATTCCGCTGCTGGAGTTGCCCACCATGGCCGCCGCATCACGCAAAAGGCTGAAGTAGACCTGGCTGCCCAGGTTGTCGCGCACCCAAGTCATGGGCTGGCGGGTGGCGAACTCCCGCACCATCCGGGCCAACCTCCTGCCGCCGGCGTCCGCGTTGGGCAGCGTGAAGATCACCGGACGGCCGGCTGCCTCCAAGGCGGCCAACAGCTCGGTCATCTGGTGCTCGGCCTGGCCCGCCTCAAGGGTCACGGGATGAAAAGTGACCAGCAGGGGGGCGGGCTTCAGCGGCAAGCCCAACCTGGCCTCCAACTCCGCGGTCTCCAGCAAGGTCAAGGCGGCCAGGTTGTCCAGGCTAGGCGCTCCGCAGACCGTGACCCGCCAGGGCTCCTCGCCCATCTGGATAACCCGCCGGGCGTGGCCCTGGGTGGTGGTGAAATGCAGGTGGCTCAGTTTGGTGATGGCATGGCGGAAGGCGTCGTCCACCGCCCCCAGGGTGAGCTCTCCTCCGTGGATATGGGCCAGGGGAAGGCCTAGAGGCGCGGCGGCCGCCGCGGCGGCGAACATCTCGAAGCGATCACCCAGCACCACCAGGAGGTCGGGAGCCAGCCGGGACAGGGCCTGGGCGTAACCCATCACCGCCAGACCCAGGGACATGGCCCCGCCCTGGGGCGAATCCGAGGAGAGCAGGCACTCCACCCGCTCGGAGATCTGCCAGCCCTCGGCCTCGATCTCCCCCACAGTTAGGCCGAACTCCGGGGAGAGATGCATTCCGGCCACGATCAGACGCAACTCCAGATCGGGGTCCGCGGCGATGGCCTTTAGCAGGGAGCGGTAGATGCCCCAATCAGCCCGGCTGGTGGTCACCAATGCGATGGTCCTCATGCCAGCATCTCCATGGTCAGCTGGCCAGCTGCCAAAGCGCCGTTCACCAGGTCCAGGGCCAGTTTCAAGCGGCCATTGCGGTTGACCCCGGCCTCGGCGATGACCAGGCGAGGATGCCCCGTGTCCTCCAAGCGAACGGCGATGTCTAATGATCTCACCATGCCGTCCAGTCGCTGTCCACCACATGGTTACTCGCGCGCGCCGGAGCCTTCGCTCACGCCTCCCAAACCGGATGGCGCAGCCGCCACTGTCCATTTTCTTTGACCCAGAGGTGGGGAGAGCGAGCCTGCTCGCAAAGCGCGTGGAACCGCTCGGGCTCGATCTCCAGGTACTCCATCACCTCCTCGAAGTAGCGCTGAGGCACCTCGCCATCGAACCTCTTGACCAGGGCCACTCCCTCCTCGCGGGTAAGGTGCTTGTTGCGGATCTCCTGCGAGGCATCATAGCTGGCCCGACCCAGGCCAAACTTGATGAAGGTGGTGTAATAGTGCAGGTCATCGATTTTATCGTCGATGCTGTTGTACTTGCTGTAAGTGCCTTCGGTGCGGAAGGGGCGCGCCTTGAACCCAGTGTGCTCCACCGCGTAGTAGTAAGCCTCTTGCGGGGTCCACTTGATGTAGTAGCCCAGGTAATGGACGGCGATCTCCTTGCGCTCCAGATCGCGATAGTCCGCGGGGAAGTAGGGAGAAATCTCGTTGAGGCTTAAACCATATCGATCCATCAGTTCCTGGGCCTTGACCCCACCCAGGCTGATCTCCGCCAGGTTGCTCATCGCGTAGTAGGACTTGTCTCGCAAAGACGAATTTGTCTCGGCGATGGGATTGCCATATTCGGCCTCGGGCTCGCCGTAGAAGATCAGTGGGATGTCGTACTGTAGCGCAATCTTGGGTGCCAGGTTCTTCTGCCCCAAGATGAAGGTCTGGAACGGGTGCAGCAGGTTTTCGATGCTCAGGCGGGTGAGCAGCTTGTGAGCCCGCCCGTTGGGCCGGAAAGAAATGTTGTCGAAGCCCCCCACCTCGATCCAGTTGCGGAAGTTCTGCCAGCCGTAGTCAGTGTAGAGGATGGGCGGCCAAGTCACGGTCAGGGGATGCATGTCATATTTATACTTGAGCAAATGGGCGGCGTAGGCGCTGTCCTTGCCGCCGCTGCCGGGTACGATGCAATCATAGCGGCCATCGTTGCGGCGAAAGCGCTCCAGCAGCATCTCCAGTTCCTTCTCGCGCGCCGCCCAGTCGATCTGCTCTTTCTTTTCGGCATAACGGCAGGCATCACACACTCCATCCTCGTCGATGTGCAGGGTGGGGGTGATGCGGTCCTTGGTGTGTTTGAACTCAGGATAGGAGGAAGGCCGCTGGTTGCTCATCACGCAGCGCTTGCAGAACCTGATTTCCCGAGGAAGGCCGTAGTAGGCCTCTAGTTGCTCAGACATGACCGAAGCATCTCCTTGGTGGATGGACAAAGGTGGTCCCTCTTTGTTGGTCATAATGGCGGCGGTTTTTGGTGGACTTTGTTTTCATACCGCCGCTGCGATCGTCCCCGCCGTGGTCAGAGACAAGTATGCCTCGTCCGGTGTTTTATCGTCCAGGCTGGAGTGAGGCCGGCGCTGGTCGTAGTACTCGATCCAGTCACCGACGCCCTTCCTGGCCTGGGCGCCTGTCTCGAAGGCATTGCTGAGACGCACTCGTACTTCAGTGATTGCCACAGCCGTTCGATCATGACGTTTTTGATCCAGCGTTCCTTGCCGTCCTTGTATATCCGAACGCCGGCCTCGATCAGCACCTGCCCGAATTCATAGCTTGGGGACTGGACTCCATAAAACGCCTGCGCTTGGCCTGGCTCATCTCCAGCGCCCCTCCATCCTCCGCTGTGTTCTCCTCCACATATGACCTTCCAATTCATCGGGACCACCTCTCCCCCTGGGCAAGGTCAATTATGCCTTCAGGTCCAAGGGAGCCAAGGCGCGGCCCTGGGCGTGGGAGCGGCGGGCGGCGTCCACCAGGGCCAGGGCGGCCAGTCCCTGCGCCCCGTCCACCTCGGGCTGGGCCTCGCCCCGCAGGCAGGCCAGGAAATGACAGAGCTGAGCGCGGTAGGTGTGGTCGCGCTCCAGGGGCGCGGCCGGCAAGAGCTCGCGCCAGGCCCTGGCCTCGTCGCCCTGGTGCAGGCGCAGGCGATTGCTGCCGGCCTCCCACTCCAGGCTGCCGGCGCTGCCCACCAGGCGCAACCCCCGCCGCGCCGGCTGGGCCACCATGTCCAAGTGCACGCTGCCCAGGTGGCCGGCCCGGTACTCCAGCCAAAGCTCGGCCACGTCTTCCACCGCCAAGCCCAGTTCGCCCAGGCTGGCCAGCCGGGCCGAGACCAGGGCCACCTCGCCCCCCAACCAGCGGGCCAGGTCCAGCTCGTGGGAGAGCTCCAGCAGCGCCCCGCCCCCCAGCTCCGGCCGGGCGCTGACCCCCAGACGGGGGTCTCCACCTGGTCGCCACTGACGCAGGTCCTGGCCCACCTCGGCCCGCAGGCTGAGCAGCCGGCCGATGTCGCCAGCGCCCAGGGACTGGCGCAGGCGGCGGATGGCGGGGTGGAAGCGCAGGTTGTAGCCCACCAGCAGCAGGCGGTCGGCTTGGCGGCAGGCCATGACCAACTCCCGGGCCGGGCCGGGTTCGGCGGCCAGGGGTTTTTCCACCAACAGATGGGCTCCGGCCCGGGCCAGGGCCATCCCAGTGAGGGCGTGGTCCGGGGCTGGGGTGGCCACCACCGCCGCTTGGGGGGCCAGGTCCAAGAGGGCCGGCAACCCGGTCACCACC
>JAIUYB010000427.1 GCA_020216625.1 Desulfarculus sp. | reverse complement strand
CATGCGGGTGGCCAACCTAATGGCCGCCCTGCCCGAACTGCTGGAGCTGGACCTTAACCCGGTCCTGGCCGGACCGCGCGGGGCCCTGGCCGTGGACGCCCGCGCCCGGGTCAAGCCTGCGGTCGTTCAGGGGCATTAAGAGAAAGACAAGGTGGGGGAACCTGTTGGCGCCCCAAAAGGTTCCCCCACGCCCCCGGCGAAAGGACGGGGGGGCGGGGGGAAGGCCTGGGTCGGTTGGAGACGGCCTATTTTATCCGCTCTAGCACCTCGGGCTGCACCTTCTCCCCGGCCTCTCCATCCAGCGAGGTCAGGGTCAGGCGCTTCTTGTCGCCCGAGACCCGAAAACGCATGGACATGGTGGTGTTGTCCTCCCGCACCAGCGTGAGGATGTTGTTGCCCTCGATGGTGTAGTACATCCGGGCCGCCTCGGCCTCGGGCTTGGCCTTGATCAACAAGGTGCCGTCGCCGCTGAATTCCATCACCGTGCCGTCGGGGTGTTTCCAACTGCCGGCCACCGCGTCGGCCGCCAGGGCCGCGCCGGCCAGCGCCAGCGTCAGGATCAAACCCAGGGCCAAACCCAGCCATTTATCGCGCGTCGTCATCACCAGCCTCCAGGTGCGAAATGCCGTTGCCGCCATTATCATAGGGCCATGCCTTCACCGCAAGTCATAGCTTCGGGCTCCTCCCTGGTGGGCGTCACCACCACCGTGCCCCTGGAGATCGTCCTGGCCGCCGGCCAGACCCCGGTGGACCTCAACAACCGCTTCATCACCGCTCCCGACCCCGCCGGCCTGGTCCACCAGGCCGAGGAAATGGGCCTGCCCGCCACCCTCTGCGCCTGGATCAAGGGCATCTACGCCTGGCTGATGCTCCATCCCGAGGTGGAGACCGTCATCGGCGTCACCCAGGGCGACTGCTCCAACACCCACGCCCTGATGGAGCTGTTGCACCTGGCCGGCCGCCGGGTGGTCCCCTTCGCCTATCCCCACGGCCGCGACCGCGCCGGGCTGGTCCGGGCCTTGGAGCGCCTGGCCGGGGAGCTGGGCGCGGACCTGGCCCGGGCCGAGGAGATCCGCCGCCAGTTGATCCCCCTGCGCCTGGACCTGGAGCGCCTGGACCAGCTCACTTGGCGCGACGGCCGGGTCAGCGGGGCCGAGAACCACCTCTGGCTGGTGAGCAGCAGCGATTTCGACGGTGATCACGTGGAGTTCCACGCAAAACTAAAGAATTTTCTCAACCAGGCCGCGACCCGCCCTCCAGCCCCGCCCGGCCCCCGCCTGGGCGTCCTGGGGGTGCCCACCATCATCACCGGCCTGCATCAGACCCTGGCCGAGATGGGCGCGGCGGTGGTCTATAACGAGGTGCCCCACCAGTTCGCCATGCTGCCACCCCTCACCGGCCCGGATCACGACCTGACCGGGCAATACCGGCGCTACACCTATCCCTACGATGTCTTCCACCGCATCGAGGCCATCGCCAGCGAGGCCCGCCGCCGCCGCTTGGACGGCCTGATCCACTACACCCAGACCTTCTGCTACCGCCAGATGCAGGATATCGCCCTCAAGCAGCGCCTGGACCTGCCCATCCTCACCCTGGAGGGCAACCAGCCCGGCCCGGTGGACGGCCGCACCCGCCTGCGCCTGGAGGCCTTCCTGGAGCTTCTGGCCTGATTTCCCCCACCCAGGCCAAAAACCGAATCGGGGTGGCGCGGCCGGGATTTGGCCTTATTATTGTGCTGTCAATCAAGCAACCATCCGCGGCCGGCTCGGTGGCGACGCCACCATTGGCGGCCGCACCATCCCAGGAGCGATCATGAGCCCCAAAGCCACCCAGCCGGTGATCCAGGACATCCTCCAGGCCGCCCTGCACTCCGTCCCCTACCCCGGCTTCGACGCCGACATCCTGACCATGAACTTGGTGCTGGAGGCCCGCCTGGAGGGCGGCAAGGCCATCATCCGCCTGCGGGCCCTGGCCGCCCCGCCCGAGGTCCGCGAGCAGCTGGAAAACGACATCGCCGCCGCCGTGGGGCAAATCCCCGGCGTCCAGGAGCTGGAGCTGGACCTGCCCGAGCCGCCCCAGCCCAAGGCCCCGACCGGTCCCAAGCCCATCGATGGGGTCAAGGCCGTGGTGCCGGTGGCCTCGGGCAAGGGCGGGGTGGGCAAATCCACCGTGGCCGTGAACCTGGCCCTGGGTCTGTCCCGCCTGGGCCTCAAGGTGGGTCTCTTGGACCTGGACCTCTACGGCCCCTCGGTGCCTCTGATGCTGGGCATCACCGGGGCTCAGCCCAGTGACAACGGCGACGGCCGCATCGCCCCGGTGGTGGCTCATGGGCTCAAGATCCTGTCCATCGGCTTCATGGTCGGCGCGGACAAGGCTTTGATCTGGCGCGGCCCCATCCTGATGAAAGCGGTCAAGCAGCTCCTGCACGAGGTGGCCTGGGAGCCCCTGGACATCCTGGTGCTGGATCTGCCTCCGGGCACCGGCGACGTGCAGATCACCATGGCCCAGGAGGTGCCGGTGGCCGGCGCGGTGGTGGTCACCACCCCCCAGGACGTGGCCCTGGTGGACGCCATCAAGGCGGTGGACATGTTCAACCACACCGGCGCGCCGGTGCTGGGCATCGTGGAGAACATGAGCTACTTCGTCTGTCCGGACTGCGGCGGGCGGCACGAGATCTTCGGCCACGGCTCGGTGGCCCCCCTGAGCGCCAAGCTGGGGGTGCCCTTCCTGGGCGAGGTGCCCCTGGACGCGCAGGTGCGCGCGGCCATGGACGCCGGCGCGCCGATCATCGAGACCGACCAGCCCGCGGCCCAGGCCTATCGCGACCTGGCGGCCAAGGTCCTGGCCCGGATCAGGGAAACCCGTCCCGAACTGGAGGTGTAGGCATGGCGGCCCCCACCCGCGAGGAAGTGGAAACCTCCCTGGCCCTGGCCCGGCCGGAGCTGCAAAAGCACGGCGGCGACGTGGAGTTGCTGGGGGTCAACGACAAGGGCGTGGTCCTGGTGCGGCTCACCGGGGCCTGCCAGGGCTGCAAGGCCGCTGGCGCGACCCTGCACAACGTCATCGAGAAGACCCTCAAGGCCCGGCTCCCCGGCGTCACCAGCGTCCAAGCGGTAATGTAGGGGTATACGAGAAGCGGCGGGAGGGGCGGGCCTCCAGGCTCGCCGTTGTGCGGCGGCCTCAATCTAGCGGGTTAAATTCAGGGGCCAGCATGAATGGCTGGGGACGCTCATCGTAGGTGGTGGGGTTTTATCCCCGACCTACGTTTAAATCTCATCAGAATTCCTGAGGCTCCTAGTCGTCCCCTTGGCCATATCA
>JAIUYB010000426.1 GCA_020216625.1 Desulfarculus sp. | reverse complement strand
GATAATGCGCAAGATTTGCGTGGTGGTGGGCTCGCGGGCCAACTACAGCAGCATCAAGAGCGTCATGCGCGCGGTGGACCAGCACCCCGACCTGGAGCTGCAACTGGTGGTGGGGGCCTCGGCCCTGCTTGACCGCTACGGTTCGGTGGTCGACGTCATCGAGCGCGACGGCTTCACCCCCCTGGCCCGGGTCCACATGCTCATCGAGGGCGAGACCCCCCTGACCATGGCCAAGTCCACCGGCCTGGGCCTGATCGAGCTTTCCACCATCTTCGCCAACCTCGCCCCGGACGTGGTCATCACCGTGGGCGACCGCTTCGAGACCATGGCCACCGCCATCGCCGCCGCCTACATGAACATCCCCCTGGCCCACACCATGGGCGGCGAGGTCACCGGCACCATCGACGAGTCCATCCGCCATTCGGTCACCAAGCTGGCCCACATTCATTTCCCGGCCAACCAGCAGGCGGGCGAGCGCATCATCAAGATGGGCGAGGACCCCCGCTCGGTCCACGTGGTGGGCTGCCCGCGCATCGATCTGGTGGCCGAGATCGCGGCCCAGGACGGCAGCCAGCTGGACCGCGAGTTCCTGGAGAAAGAGGGCGTGGGCGGCCACATCGACCCGGACCAGCCCTTCCTGCTGGTCAACCAGCATCCGGTGACCACCGAGTTCGGGGCGGGCGAGGACCAGATCAACGAGACCCTGGAGGCCCTGATGGAGCTGGGCATGCCCACCCTGATGCTCTGGCCCAACGCCGACGCCGGCAGCGAGGACATCGCCCGGGGCATGCGCAAGTTCCGCGAGCGCTACCGCCACGATTTCATCCGGTTCTACAAGAACTTCCCGGTGGAGACCTTCGTGCGCCTGATGCTGAAATGCGCCTGCATGATCGGCAACTCCAGCGCCATGATCCGGGAGGGGGCCTTTCTGGGCGCGCCCTCGGTCAACATCGGCAGCCGCCAGGCCGGACGGGAGCGGGGGGCCAACGTCATCGACGTGGGCTACGGCCACGAGGAGGTGGTGGCGGCGGTGCGCCGCCAGTTGGACCACGGTCGCTATCCCAGCCAGCCCATCTACGGCGACGGCCACGCCGGGACCCGCATCGCCGACATCCTGGCCGAAATCCACCACGTACGCTTGCAAAAGCGCATCTGCTACTGAGATGGCCGGGGCCAGCGACCGATGATTGGCCGCGTCGAGCTGGAGGCGGACCATGTCTGAACAAGCTGGCGGCGTGTTGGGTCTGATCCCGGCCCGGGGGGGGTCCAAGGGCATCCCGCGCAAGAATTTGGCCCCCCTGGCCGGTCGACCGCTCATCGCCCACACCATCGCCGCCGCCTTGGCCAGCGCGCGTCTGGACCGCGTGGTGGTCAGCACCGACGACCCCGAGATCGCGGCCGTGGCCCGGGAACACGGGGCCGAGGTGCCCTTCCTGCGTCCGGCCGAGCTGGCCGACGACACCGCCCCGGCCCTGGCCGTGATCCGCCACGCCATCGCCGCCCTGGACGCCCAGGGCTGGCGGACCCAGGCCCTGGCCTACCTGCAACCCACCAGCCCCCTGCGCACCGCCCAACAAATCGACGCCGCCCTGGCGATGCTTCTGGAGCAAGGCGCGGACAGCGTGGTCAGCGTGGTGGAGGTGCCGCACAACTTCAGCCCCCTGTCGGTGATGCGCCGCCAGGACGACGGCCGCCTGACCCCCTACCAAGAGCCGGACGGCCCCGTCCCTCTGCGCCGCCAGGACAAGCCCCGGCTCTGGGCCCGCAACGGCCCGGCGGTGCTGGCCCTGACCCGCGAGACCGTCATGGATCTGGGGGTGCTCTACGGCCCCCGCACCCTGGGCCTGGTGATGGATCGGGTCGACTCCCTGGACATCGACGAGCCCCTGGACCTGGAGCTGGCCGCCTGGCTCCTGGCCCGGCGGGCGGGCGGGGAATAGCCCATGGCCCTGGCGCGCCGGGTGGCCTACGTCTCCATCCTCAACCTGGGCAGCCGCATGGCCCACGGGGTGCAGGTGATGAAGAACGCCCAGGCCTGGGCCGGGGCGGTCAGTGACTTCGAGTTCATCACCCGCGTCACCCCCCAGGCCCGCCTGGGCCTGGACCCGGAGGCTTTGGCCCGGCTCTACGGGCTCCAGCGGCGTTTTGCCATCACCGCCTATCCCCTGGCCGCGCCCCACCCCCGCCTGGAGCCCTTTTGGCCGAATGGCATCTTCCACCGCCTGGCCGCGCGGCGCTGCGCCCGCCGGGGGGTGGACCTGGTCTACACCCGGGCCAACCTGACCCCGCCGGCCAGCCTGGCCCTGGGTCTGCCCACGGTGGTGGAGACCCACTCCCCGCCCGGCGACGAGCCCGAAAAGCGCGCCCTTTATGCCGTCCTGCGCCACCCCCAGCTCAAGGCCATCGTCACCATCAGCCCGGACCTGGCCCGGCGTTATGCCGAGCACGGCCTGCCAGCCGAGAAGATCCTGGTGGCCCCGGACGGGGTGGACCTGGCCGCCTTCGCCCACGATCCCGGCCGCGAGGCCGCCCGGGCCCGACTGGGCCTGCCCACGGACCGCCCCCTGGCCATGTACGTGGGCCATCTCTACGACGGCCGCGGGGTGGAGGACATCCTGGAGGCGGCGCGCCGCCTGCCGGGGGTGAATTTCGTCCTGGTGGGCGGCCACGCCCCGGACGTGGAGCGCTGGCGCGCCCGGGCCGGCGCCTTGGGACTGGCCAACCTGCGCCTGACCGGCTTCGTGGACAACACCCTGGTGCCGCTCCACCTCTGGGCCGCCGATCTTTTGCTGATGCCCTACGGCTCTGGTTGTCCCACCGCGGCCTGGATGAGCCCGCTCAAGATGTTCGAGTACATGGCCGCCGCCCGGCCCATCCTGGCCAGCGACCTGCCCGCCATCCGCGAGATCCTGGACCACGGCCGGACGGCCTGGCTCACCCCGCCGGACTCGGGCGAGGCCCTGGCCCTGGGCGTCCAGGCCATGCTGGCCGATCCAGCGCGGGCCGGGGAAATGGCCACCGCCGCCCGGGCCAAGGTGGAGGATTACTCCTGGGACCGCCGGGTGGCCAACATCCTGGACTTCGTGGCGGGCCGGCCATGAACCCGCCCCCCGACTCTCCCCCCTGCCGGCGCTCCCCCACTGGCCTGGAGCGCGCCCGGCTGTTTCTTTTCCTCAGCCTGGGCTCCTCCCTGGCCGACTGGCAACGTGGCGGCACCCTGGACCGGGAGACCGCCCTCTACCGCGCCCTGCTGCCCCGCCTGGCCGGGGTGGAGGTGATCAGCTACGGCCGGTCCGACCAGCGCCTCCTGGCCGGCCTG
>JAIUYB010000425.1 GCA_020216625.1 Desulfarculus sp. | reverse complement strand
TCAACTCCAGCTCGGGCATGGGCGCCTCCCGCTTGCCAGTCCCATAATCATGGCGGGCGCCGCGCCCGCATTGACAGGACGGGGTCCCTCGGACCATGCTAGGGGAGCTTGCGTCCCCAGGCAGCATTGTGCCGGCAAGCACCGGCCCCTGGCAAGACGCAGCGACGGCCTTCCCCATCCGCGGAGAAATATTAGGGCCATGAAACTAGCCGATGACCTCTACGTCTATCCCTGGACCCAGGCCACGGCCAACAATTGCAATACTTTCCTGGTGGGCGGCCCGGCCCCGGTGATGATCGATCCGGGGCACGCCCGGCTCTACAAGCACGTGGAGCTGGGCCTGGCTAGCGATCACCAGGGCGAGATCCCCAAGCTGGTGGTGATCACCCACTGCCACCCCGACCACCTGGAGGCGGCCTTCGCCCTGCAAAAGGCCGGGGCGCGGCTGGCCATGCTGGCGGCGGAGATGGAATACCTGGAGGGCGAGGGCCGGCGGCTGGCCGCCTCCCTGGGCATGTCCCTGCCCGAGTTCCAGCCCGACATCCTCTTGGGCGAGGGCGAACTGGTGGTGGGGCCGGAGAGCTTCCAGGTGCTGCACACCCCCGGACACTCGCCGGGGCATCTGTGTCTGTACTGGCCGCGCCACAAGGCGCTGTTCGCCGGCGACCTGGTCTTCGCCCAAGGGGTTGGGCGGGTGGACTTTCCCGGCGGCGACGGCGCGGCCCTGAAGCAGTCCTTGCAGCGGGTGGCGAAGCTGGATCTGGAGTGGGTGCTGACGGGACACGGCCCGGTGCTCAAGGGCAAGGCCAGCATCCAGCGCAACTTCCAGATCATCGAGCAGCTCTACTTCGGCATGCTCTAGGGGCTGGCGACCCCCGCCGCCATCTTGCACGGCGCGGACCAGGAGGCGCCAGCGCCCGGCCCCAGGGCGGTCCCCCGCCTGCTCGCGGTTCGCCCCCAACCGGCTTTCATTAGATAAGGGGGCTTGGGGGAAGACCTTTTCTTTGGAGGGGCCTCGACAAGGGGTTCATCCAACCCCCCGCGCCCCTCCCGCCTAGCTACTGGCCAGGCCCAGGCGCTGTTCGAGATAGCCCAACTCCTGGGCCAGCTTGGGGTCGGAATCCAGTCCGCGCTCCACCTGCTCCACCCCGTACATAACGGTGCTGTGGTCGCGGTTGAAGGCGCGGCCCAGGCTGGCGTAGCTGGCGTCGGTGTGCCGGCGGCAGAGATAGAGGGCCAGGTTGCGGGGCCGGGTGACGGTCTTCTTGCGGCTCTTGCCGGTCAGCACCGCCTGGTCGAGGTTGTAGACTTGGGCCACCAGGCTCAGGATCTGGGTCGGGCTGACCCGCTTTAGCTCCATGGCCAGGTGTCCCAGAACCTCCCCGGCCAGGCGCAGGTCCATGGGCCGGCCGGTGAGGCTGCCCTGGGCCATGAGGCCCACCAGGGCCGATTGCAGGCGGCGGACATCGCTGCTGACGTGCTGAGCCAGGTATTCCAGGACCTCCTGGTTGACGGCCACGCCCTCTTCCCGGGCCAGGTTGCGCAGAATGGCCAGCCTGGTCTGGTAATCGGGCGGCTCGATGGCGGCGGTGAGACCGGAGGAAAGGCGGCTGACCAGGCCTTTTTTCAGGCCCTTGACCTGGGTCGGGGGGCAGTTGCCGGTGAAGACGATGCGCTTGCCAGCATCCAGCAGGGCGTCCAGGGTGTAGCCCAGCTCGTCCTGGGTCTTCTCCTTGCCGGCCAAGAACTGCACCTCCTCCAGCAACAACACGTCGCAAGAGCGGCGGAAACGCTGTTTGAACGCCTCCATGCGCTTGGCGCGCAGGGCGCCGATCATCTGGTTGGCGAAATCCTCGGCGGTCAGGTAGGCCACCCGGCAATTGGGCTGATCGGACAGCACCTGGTGCCCCACCGCCTGGGTGAGGTGGCTCTTGCCCAGGCCGGTGCCGGAGACCAGAAACAAGGTGTTGGAGAACAGCCGCTGCCCCTGGGCCAGGGCCTTGGCGGCGGCCCAGGCGAACTCGTTGCCCCGGCCGGAGACAAATTTTTCGAACTGGAAGCGATGGTTGAGCCGGGGCGGGTCCAGCTCGATGTTGGGCAGGCGGAGTTGCTCGGGGGCGCGGGGGGGCTCGGCGGCTGGTCCGGGCAACAGGGCCAGACTGACCTGCGGCCCGCCGGGCAGTTGGCTGGCCATCTGTTTGAAACGGGGCAGGTAGTGATCCCGCACCCAGGCGCGATGGAAGGCGTTGGGGCACCCCAGGACTAGCCTCTGGGGGGTCTCCTCCAGAGGCCGCAAGGGATTCAGCCACACCTGGCACTCCTCGGGGTCCAGTTGGTTTCGCAGGGAGTCGAGCAAGTTATGCCACAACGAGGATGACAATACACCCCTCACCAGAGGAAATTTGGCTATTTTTGTGAACTATTCCGAAGCCGGGCAGGCTCTATTGGAGTGCCTGATGATGTTGGTAACCTTACCGGGAGCCCCTTTGAAGGTCAATGCGGACCAGACGCGGAAGGGCGTATGCGTCCGGCCAACTTCTCCACAGAATTATCCTTTTGGTTTCACTGATATTTTTTGTGACAATCCTGCAACAGGCGGGGAATAGGTTTTTTTTGGCCAAACAGGATAACTGGCAGACAGACTTGGGCTTCTGGTGTTTTTCACAGTTGTGATGAATTTATCATCACTCTTGATCGTGGAATATCTCCGCATTTCGCCGATTTTCTCCGATTAGCATTTTTTTTGGTCCAAGAATTAGTACGATCCGGCTAACAAGAAGAAATATTGACCAGAAACGGGCCGCTGGCCCGGGAGCGGTTTCGTAAAAACAAAAGCCCGGCGCCTTCAACCCGGTTTTCCCTGGCATCCGCATCCTGGAAAGCCGCCAGGCCATACCAGATAATAGCTTGATTTTGTTACTATACCTCGCAGCGCTCCGTTTTGCCTGCTGGCGGGCCGCCGGAAGCGGGCCCCGGCTGGCCCGGGCTGGTCTAGCCCATGTCGGCCAGGTCCCGCCAGGTTTCTCCCAGGGCCTGGGCCACGGCCGGGTGGGTGAAGGCTCCCTCCAGCAGGTTGAAGCCCAGGGCCAGGGCGGGATCGCGCCGGGCGGCCGCCAAGGGCCCCTGGGCCAGGGCCAGGGCGTAAGGCAGGGTCATGTTGGTCAGGGCGAAGGTGCTGGTGCGGGCCACCGCCCCGGGCATGTTGGTGACGCCATAGTGGACCACGCCGTGCATGAGGTACACCGGGTCGGCATGGGTGGTGGGCCGGATGGTCTCCACGCATCCGCCCTGGTCCACCGCCACGTCGACGATCACCGATCCC
>JAIUYB010000424.1 GCA_020216625.1 Desulfarculus sp. | reverse complement strand
CTGTTGTCGTCCTTCATCCCCGCCCAGGAGCGCATCATCGTCATCGAGGACGCCAGCGAGCTGCGCCTGAAGCAGGCCCATGTCCTGCCCATGGAGGCCCGCCACCCCGACGGGCAGGGACGGGGTGCGGTCACCATCCGCGATCTCCTGGCCTGCTCCCTGCGCCTGCGCCCCGACCGGATCGTGGTGGGCGAATGCCGGGGAGGCGAGGCCCTGGACATGCTCCAGGCCATGAACACCGGCCATTCCGGCAGCCTCACCACCGTGCACGCCAATTCCTGCCGCGACGCGCTCAGTCGTCTGGAGACCTTGGCCCTGATGTCCGGGGTGGAGTTACCGCTCACGGCGGTGCGGGGCCAGGTGGCTTCGGCCCTGGATCTGGTGGTGCAGGTGGCCCGCCTGGCCGATGGCTCCCGCCGCCTGACTGAAATCGGCGAGGTGCTGGAACTGGACGAACAGGGCCGCTACCAGAGCAACCTGTTGCTGAGCTTCGCCATCACCGGCAAGGATCCTGAAAGCGGACGCCTGCTGGGGACGCTGCGCCCCACTGGTCAAGCGCCGGCATGCCTGCGGGACTTGACGCTGGCCGACCCCGAGTTGGACCCCCGCTGGTTTGGCTGGAAACCATCCGACGTTTGAGGTCGCTTGGTCAGCGCGCCGGAGTGGGCGGCAATTCAATGGTCGCCTGTCTGGGTTGCGGATCGCCGCCGCCCAGCCACCACCCAGCGGCCAGCAAACCCAGCAGCACAACCGCGCCCAACCATAACCACCTCCACCGGAGCGTTCTGGGTTGGATCTGACGCCGGCGGGTGGCCTCGTCCGGAGGCGGGGCTTGGAGTCCGGCTTCAGCCACCCTCACCAGCACCACCGAAATGTTGTCCGGTCCACCGGCCAGATTGGCCGCCTCCACCAACCGGATGGCGGTTTGTTGCAGGTCCCCGTTTAGATGTCTTTTGATCTCGGCCTCCGTCACCACCCCGTGCAGCCCATCGGAGCACAGCAAGAGCAGGTCGTCAGGCTCAAGATCCAGATTCAGGCAATCCACCGCGACCTGATCGCGCGGCCCCAGGGCCCGGCTCAGGGCGTGGCGCATGGGGTGGGTGGTCGCTCGCTCTGGCTCCAACAGTCCTTGGGCCACCTGCTCCGCCACCCAGGAGTGATCCCGGCTTACCTGGTGCAACCCGCCATCGCGCCAGAGATAGCACCGGCTGTCGCCTACCCAGGCCAGTTTCGCTCCGTCCTCTCCCAGCCAAACCGCCAGCAGGGTGGTTCCCATGCCGGCCAACTCCGGACTGGCCTTGCCTCGCTCATACACGGCGGCGTTGGCGCTGGTGAAAGCTTGGATCAACCGGGCGCAATTGGGACGAGCCCCGGCTTGCGTCAGCTCCCCGGCCGTGACCGCGATGGCCAGGCGGCTGGCCTCCTGTCCCCCAGCCGCGCCGCCCATGCCGTCGGCCAAAAGAAACAACCAAGGGCCAATGACGTTTCCCGGTTCAGGCAGGGCGATGGCGTCCTGCTGCTGTTCACGCACCTGTCCTTGGTCGCAAAGCCCGGCCCAGGTCAGACGCATGGCCGTTTCCTAGCGTCCGGCAGCGGAGCGCAACCCGGCGCAAGCCAGATTGAAGGCCCGGCGGTTGACAAGCCAAAATGGGAGATTGCTCACCTGCCCCACTCCGGCCAGCCACAGGGTCAAGGCCCTGCGGCCATCGCTCCAAATAAGGACCTGGCACTCCGCGTCGCGCCCCGCGCGGCTGGCCCGACCCTGATAGAGGCAGGCCTTGCCTGGCAAATGGGGCAGGCTGACCGCCATCCCCGACCAAGACCAGGTCAGGTCTAGCCCGTCGTCCGCCAGACGCTGCTGGAGACGGGACAACCGGGCGGCGGGCGAGGCGGCGGCCAAGTCCGAGTCTTCCACCAACTCCGCCACCAGCCGGCCCCCCAGGACACCCTGCCTAACCAAGCTGAAGGCCATTTCCTGTCCCTGTCCCCCCCCAGGCAGCCCAGATCGCTGGCCCTGACCCGGTCCGCGCAGGCAAATCCCACCGGCCAGGCATTCCTCGCTCCATTCCCCCACCAGGGACTCCGGCTGGACTTGTTTGGGCCGCAGGAGCAGGGTGCTGGCGGCAAAGGCCGGAGCCAGATCGGCGAATTCCTCCGGCGACGCCAGACAGCGCACCACCAGCAGATCCCGGCCTTGGCGCGACACCGAAGCCCGCAACAGGCGTCGCGGCCCCTCCTGGGTCCGGCCCGGAATCAATCCCAGGGCCTCGAAAACCTGACCTGTCGCGCCCTGGGCCGGGCGGGCCAACAGCACCGTAACCCCGCTCCGCACCAGCAGGGCCAACAGCCAGTCGGAGGCCTCGACCTCATCCTCCAGACGATGCCTTATAACCTCGACCTTGACCATGGCCTCCCCGCCGGGACGAACGAACCCGGCCAGACGTCTGGTGCCTGGTTCGAGATCCGCCGCTGGCAAGCGCCGCCAGGCTCCAGCCGGCAGGACTAGATCCACCGATCGAGGATCCGTGGCGTCCCCCCCCACCTGGGTGGCGCTCAACCGGGCAACGAGCTGCTTCCAGTCCAGGCTTTCACCTTCGGGAAAGAGCGGACTCCAGTCCTCGGCCGCCGCAGACGGGGGCAACGCCAGCAACAGGGTCAAGACCAACCCCAACATTCGCGCCGACACCATCATCAGTTGCCGCCAGGCTCTTGTCCTCATCGCCCGCCTCCTTTTCCGGATGGCGTGGCCCATTGCTCCAGGCCCGGGGTTGCCGGCCCCACGCGCTCCATCGTCCAACTCCAGGTCGGACCGGTCTCCAAAGCGGAGTAGCCCAGCGGGCCGGGCTTGAGGGGTGGCGCGTCTTCCTGGGTCATGGTTTTCAGGTCCAGGGGCCAAGCCAAGGGCGGTTTCAGGACCTGGGCCGGCCCTGCTGGCAAGGCTCCTCCACATGGAATCAGCGCTGAGGTCTGGACTGACGCCGTCGGAACATGCGCGAGACTACCCACCTGCGCCGCCAGCCTTCCCTGGCCCGCCGCCGGTCCCAGGCCCAGGTCCCCGCCCAGCAACGGCGTCAACTCCGGACTGGTGGTGGGAGGCGGCGTCAGCAGCCGCTTCAACGCCCAGGGTTCGCCCCGCTCCAGGGCCTGGATATGCTGCATCAGGGGGACCAGCGCGGGAGCAAGTGGGGCCCGACCCGCGCCGGGGGTGGCATGGCCCGGCTTGCCGGCGAAGACCGGCGCCTCTGGCGCTCCGGGCTGTCCGGCGGCGGTGGTTCTGCCGGGGGCGCTGGTCTGGCCGGGGGCGCCGGTCCTGCCCGGCGCTCC
>JAIUYB010000423.1 GCA_020216625.1 Desulfarculus sp. | reverse complement strand
ATACTGGAATACCAGTTGGCCAACGCGCTCTACCAGGAGGTTCAGATCCTCAACAACTACGTGCGCTACGCCGCCCGGAGCAAGGGCTACGAGGCCTTCCTGGTGCGCCTGCAGGTCAGCATCATGCCCCTGGCCCACGACATGCCCTACGACACCTACGTCAACATCGGCTTCATGACCGAGCCCGAGCACCTGCGCAAGGTCATGACGCGCGACCTCGAGTCGACCAGTGAAATAAACCGAAAATTCCGGGACAGGCTATGCGCCCAGGTCAGCCAGCAGGGCAACGATCGGCAACAATACCTGGACCGGATCTGCAAGGAAAGCGTGCCGGTCGTTAAACGCACCGATCCCATGTTCTCCATAAACTGCCAGGGCGACGAGCGCTGCCAGGATGGCAACGACAGCCCCAAGGCCATCCCCCTGCTGGTGACCGACAGCCTGGAGGCGGCCCAGACCCTGACCAGCGCCAAGCTCTTGATGCAGGCCGCGGCGGCGGTCAAACGCTCCTTCGAGGGCGACGCGGTGGGGGCCGAGCTGGGCGCGGCCCTGGACAAGGAGCGCACCAAGGCGCGCAAGGACCTGACCAGCACCATGACCGTGACCCGGGTCTGGGACAACTTCCTGCGGGCGCGCTTCGGCGCGGTGCGCACCGACGAAAAGACCTACGCCATGGTCCCCCGCAACCACAACATCTCCATCCTGCTCCTGGTGCCCAAGTGCATGTTCGTGGGGAACAAGGCGAAAATGGTGGTGACTTCCTCGGCCGACTTCGCCGATGCCTTCACCGGCGACATTATCGGGCCAAACAAGCAGAAGAACGCATTCAGCGCCCTTACGCCAATCGCGGAAAACTACACTTTCTGCGCTGGCAGCATGCCTGACACCGCCAGAATCTGCGCCTATGTGCAGAACCAGCAAGAGCTTGATATTCTGCGCTTCATGCAACGTCAAATCGGGCAAGACTGCACCCCGCCACCGGGCAACTCCTTTGCCGCCTCCGTGCGCGGCCGGCTGTATCCGCCTGGCGCCCCGAAGGGAGCCTGCGCCGATGAAGAGCTTCGTGATATGTTCGTCAACCGCTGGCCCTGGCTCTGGCATGAGTTCGCCGCCGAGCACCAATACGCCCAAATCCACAAGACCTTTCTGACCCTGGACAGGCCGCCGTCCCCGGCCGTCGACCAAAACCAAACCCCCCTGTTGGTGGACGACGGCAAGGAGATGGTGGCCTACGTCAGCGGAACCAAGCTGATGCCCGGCGACTATCGCGCCTTCCTGGCAAAGGGAGCGGATGTTCGCCTGCCGGCCAACCACATCGAGGCGGGAGACAAGGGGCGACGCCTACAAATCACCCTCCCGTCCCTGGCCCGCGCCGGCCTGACCGATGGGGCCAAATCGGAGGCGCAGCCCTTGCTCGAATTCGGTGCCCAGGGCAAGGCTGCACCCGACGGCAAAAGCCAACCGGCCAAACCCGCCAAGGCCAAGCCGACCCCCAAACTCAAACCGGTGGGCGACGGATGGCGGCTGATCCTGACGCGGGTTGATGAAAATGATGAAAATTGTGCCCATACACCCAAGGGTGGCTTCAAGGCCCTGTACATCTATCGTGAACGCCCCGGCGGCGACAACATGGTGGTGTTGTTCGCCGACCGCACCCAGCTGACCCCCAACGACAAAAAAGTCGCCGAGGTTGGTCTGCGGGTGTATTTCGATCCGCCCTTGAGCCAGGGGCAGGTGTTGCTGCGCATGGAGGGGGCGGACCTGGTCGCCGATGAATCCAAGCTGGGCGGGGTGCTCACCTTCCTGGGCAACGGAAAGTTCCAGGTGGAGAGGAGCGGCAAGGCCCTGCTCACCTTGAAGCCGTCGGGCAAGACGGTCGATTTCCGGTCCACCCTGGCCGGTGATGTCGCCGGACCGCCGCTGAGCCTCGGGGTGACTCAGGCCGCCGCCGCCGCTGGCGGAGGCGACAAGCAGGCCGCGGCCGGCAGCTCCGGGGTGAGCGTGAGCATCACCACCAACGCGCCCACCCAGACCACGACCCCGAGCACGGGCGCGCCTCCCCCCACGGAGAAGAAAAACTGAAAATGCGGTGCGGTTAACGTAGGCAAGCGTGGTGGGAATCAAAGAATGCCGGGGAAAGCGCCCCTACCGCCCGGCCAAGAGCCTGGCCGCGCCGGAGGGCGGCAGGCCGGCGGCGGACAGGCGGTCGGCCTCGGCCGAGACGTCGTAGGCCACCCGGATGATCTCCACCGCGACCTCCCGGCCCAGCTCCACGAGCGCATAGCTGGCCCGGGGGTCGCCGTCCTTGGGATAACCCACGCTGCCGGGATTGAGGGCCAGGCCGCCGCCCGCCAGGCGGGCCACGAAGGGCTGGTGGGTATGGCCCATCAGCAGCAGGTCGGCTTGCTCGCGGGCCAGCCAGGCCTCCAGCTCCGGGCGAGGATGGTCGGGCCAGACGTATTGGCGCACTTGGTCCGGGCTGCCGTGGACGGCCAGGATCCGGCGGCCGGCGAGGTCGAGACTGCGGCGCTGGGGCAGGGTGGCCAGGAAGGCGCGGGTGTCGGCGTCCACCGCGGCCTCGGTCCAGTGGAAAACCGCCAGGGGCTCGGGGCCGATGCCCGGTTTGAGAAAGCGGTCCACGCCTTGGCGACCGCCGGCCAGCACCGCCAGGTCATAGTTGCCGGCGATGCACTCCCAGCCCTGTTGCGCCACCCAGGCGGCGACCTGGTTGGGCCGGGTGAGGTAGCCCACCAGATCGCCCAACACCAGCACCCGCTGGGCCTCGCGTAGTCGCAGATCCTCGCTCACCGCCGCCAGGGCGGCGAGATTGGCGTGCAGGTCGGAGAGCACCGCCAACCGCAAGGGTTGGCTGGACACCGGAGCCTAGAAATAGCCGGGCCGCAGCACGCGCCCCTTGTCGTTGGCCTCGCCCTGGGACTTGTCCTCGGCCGCCAGGGTGGCGGCCACGTCGACCTCCTCGCCCTGGACCCGGGCCTTGAGCACCCGCGAGGGACGGAAGGTCACCACCCGGCGGGGCGGCAGGGTCAGGGGGTCTCCGGTCTGGGGGTTGCGGCCGCGACGCTCGGTCTTGGCCCGCACCGACCATTTGCCGAAGCCGCTGACCAGAACTTCCTCGCCTTGGGCCAAGGCCTCTTTGATCAGCTCCAGGGAGCGCTCCACCGCCTCCGCGGCTTCAGCCTTGCTGAGCAGCCCCTTGGCGTAAACCTCTGCCACAATGTCCGCTTTGGTCAAGGTCATTGCTTTGGCACTCCTGACGGGATGTCCGCTGGTCGCCTGGCCGGGGGGGGAGCCCCGCTTTCGGCCGCCT
>JAIUYB010000422.1 GCA_020216625.1 Desulfarculus sp. | reverse complement strand
AGGCGCTGCATCAGGGACTCGATCTCGCGTTTTTTAAGCTTCTCCACCGGCACCCTGAGCGCGCGCAGAAAGCGCTCGATCTGGTTTTTGACCAGGACCGTGCCCTGAAAGAGCACCCCGCCGTCCAACATGAAGCCCCCGGTGCCGCTGATCTTGCGGCCGTCCACCTCGATGTCGTTGCGGGGGCGGAAGCTGGCCTCCAGCCCCAGGCGGCGGTAGGCCCGGGCGGCGGCCTCGCAGATGGCCCGCACCGCGAACTCGAAACGCCCGGCAAAGGGCGGCGCGCCCAGGGGGGCGATCAGCTCCCAGCCCAGGGCCGAGGACTGGAACAGTAGCGCGCCCCCGCCGGTCAACCGGCGGTTGACGTCGATGCCGTTGGCCCGGCAGAAGTCCAGGCGCAGCTCGCGCTCGGCCTCCTGGTGGTGGCCCAACAGGGCGGCATCGGGCGAGAATCGCAGGAAACGCAGGGTGGGCGGGCTCTGGCCCCGGCCAGCCCGGGTGGTGAGCACCTCGTCCAGGGCCATGTTTTCGGCCGCGCTCAAAAGTCCGGTGTCCAGCAGGCGATACTTGGTCAAGGCCGGTCGTCCTTGGCGTGAGTTCGTGACTCGGGCTGGCTGCTAAGGCTGAGGATACCGGCCGCCAGGGCGAGGGGCAAGGCCGGGGGGGTGGCGGGGATTACTCGTCCCGGGGACGGATCAGGAAGTGCTCGCGGTGCAAATCGGCGTCGGCCACCACGTGGATGGTCATGTCCAGGAAGGACTCCAGCTCCTCCACCGCGTAACGCTCCTCCTGGAGCATCACCTCGGCCACCCGGGGGCTGACCCGCACCTCCACCGCGCTGGCCCGGGAGCCCTTGAGGTCGCGCTCCAGGGCGCGGAAGACCTCGTAGCAGACGGTGGTGGGCTCCTTGACCGAGCCGCCGCCCTCGCAGTAGAGGCAGGCCTCGGTCAGCGTCTCGCCCAGGGACTCGCGCACCCGTTTGCGGGTCATCTCCACCAGGCCCAGGGCGCTCATGCCCAGGACGTTGGTCTTGGAGCGGTCCCGGGCCAGGGCCTCCTTCAGGGCCGTCACCACCTTCTGGCGGTTGGCCTCCTTCTCCATGTCGATGAAATCAATGACGATCAGGCCGCCAATGTCCCGCAGGCGCAACTGGTAGGCGATCTCCTTGACCGCCTCCAGGTTGGTCTTGAGGATGGTCTCCTCCAGGTTGTGCCCGCCCACGTACCGGCCGGTGTTGACGTCGATGGCCGTCAGCGCCTCGGTTTTTTCGATCACCACGTAGCCGCCGCTCTTGAGCCAGACCTTGCGCCCCAGGGCCCGGGCCAGCTCCGGCTCCACGCCATAGGCGTCGAAGATGGCCTCGCTGCCGCTGTAGAGTTCCACGCAGGGCAGCAGGCGGGGCATGAAGGCGCTGACGAATTCCACCACCTGGTCGTACTCGGCCCGGCAGTCGATGATCAGGTGGTCCACCTCGCGGGTGAACAGATCGCGCACCGCGCGCAGGCTGACCGAGAGGTCCTGGTGCAAGAGGCTGGGCACCACGGCCCGCTGGCGGCGGCGGTTGACGGCGTCCCAGAGCGAGCAGAGAAAGCCCATCTCGGCCTTGAGCTTGTCGGCGTCCTGGCCTTCGCTGACGGTGCGGGCGATGAAGCCCTGGCTGGCCGGACGCATCTCCTGGATCAGGGTGCGCAGACGGGCGCGCTCCGGCTCCTCCTCGATGCGGCGGCTGATGCCCACGTGGTTGATGGTGGGCATGAAGACCAGGTTGCGCCCGGGCAGGGTGACATGGCTGGTGATGCGCGCGCCCTTGTTGCCCAGGGGCTCCTTGGAGATCTGGACCATGATCTCCTGGCCCTCGCGCAACAGGTCCTCGATCCGGGGCGGCTCGCCTCGGCCGGGCTTGGCGCTGGCCGCCTCGCCGCCTTCCATGGCGTCCAGGTCCGGGGTCTCGTAGACGTCGCTGACGTAGAGAAAGGCGGCCTTGGCCAGGCCGATGTCCACGAAGGCGGCCTGCATGCCCGGCAACACCCGGGCCACCCGACCCAGGTAGATGTTGCCGGCCAGGGAGCCCTGCTTGTGGCGCTCCACGTAGACCTCCACCACCTGGCCGTTTTCCAACAGGGCCACGCGGGTCTCGTAGGAGCGCGCGTTGATGAGCAGGGTGTTGGCCAAGCTAGCCTTCCTCGCGCCGGGCCGCCATTTTAAGCGCCCGGGCCGCCTGGGCGGCGTCGCGGTCCAGACCGAAAACCGCCATCAACACCTCGGACGGCTTGGGACGCCCCCCGGCCTTGCCCACGGTCAGCATCAGGCCGCCATCCTCTAGCCGCATCTCGCGGACCGCCGCCTTGAGGTCGATGACCCGCCGTCCCTTGGGAGTGTCGCGCTCGAAAATGGCCTCGGGCGCGGCGGCGAAATCATAGAGGGCTTGGGACTCCAAGCTGGTGTCGCAACGTACAAAATACGTCACCAGGTCCGGTTCGCGCAAGTCCTCTCCCGGCAGCCCGGCCCGGCCCTGATGCAGGGACAGACCCTCTGGCAAAACTGGGTTAACCCGCCGGGCGATCTCCTCGGCCCCCGGCCCGCCCAGGAGCGTCACCTCCAGCACCTCGGCCAGGCTCTCCACCCCCAGGGGCAGGGCGGAATCGCTCTTGAGCAGGGGGTGGGGATGAAAGCCCAGGCTGTGGGCCAGGGCCAAGCCGGAGCGGCGGAAGCCCCGCACCAGGTGGCTGATCATCTCCAGATGGCCCAGGAAACGGGCCGGCCCGGTCTTGTGCAGCACAAAACGCCAGACCCGGCGGTCGTCCTCCGGCGGCGACGGGGGCGGCGGCGGGGCGATCAGGCCGCCCTTGGCCAGCCGGGGCTTGATGACCTTGTGGTCGCAGGCCCCGCAGTCCAGGCAGCGTCCCTGGCGGCAATCGCCGCTGGCCAGGCCCTGACGGGCCTTGTCGCGCTCGGCCAGGAGAAAGCGCCTGTCCACCCCGGCGTCGATGTGGTCCCAGGGCAGGGTCTCCTCGGGATCGCGGGCGCGCAGGTAGTCGGCCGGATCCAGGCCGGCCTCGGCCAGGGCCTCCAACCAGAGGTCGAAGCGCAACTGATCGCTCCAGCCATCGAAACGGCAGCCCTTTTCCACCGCCAGCTCCAGGGCGCGTCCCACCCGGCGGTCGCCCCGGCTCAACACTCCCTCCAGGATGCTCTGCTGGGGGCTGTTCCACTTGCTCTTGACCTTGGGGTCGGTGATGCCGCGCTTGGCCTGGTCCAGGCGGGCCTTGGCCGCCTCCAGGTCCAACTGGGCCTCCCACTGGAAGGGGGTGTGGGGTTTGGGCACGAAGAGAC
>JAIUYB010000421.1 GCA_020216625.1 Desulfarculus sp. | reverse complement strand
GAGCCGCCCACCCGCTGCACCACCTTGTCCTCGATGGCGCGCAGGACCTTGGCCTGGGTGGCCGGGCTCATGTCGCCGACCTCGTCCAGGAAAATGGTCCCGCCGTGGGCCTGCTCGAAGCGTCCGGTGCGGTATTTGTGGGCCCCGGTGAAGGCGCCCTTCTCATGGCCAAAAAGCTCGCTTTCAAGGAGGGTTTCGGTCAGGGCGGCGCAGTTGACCGTGACCAAGGTGTTGTTGCGCCGGGGGCTGTTGGCGTGGATGGCGCCGGCGATGAGGCTCTTGCCGGTGCCGGTCTCGCCGGTCAGGAGCACCGTGACGTCGGTGGGGGCCACCCGCCGGACCTGGTCCAGCACCTGCCGCATGCCCGGGCTGAAGCACAGGATGTTCTCCAGCCGGTAGATGTAAGGCTGCTCGTGGCGCAGGTAATCGAAGGCCTTGTGCAGGGTGGCCTTTTCCAAGGCCCGGTCCACGCTCAGGAGCAGGTGCTCCAGGTTGACCGGCTTTTCGTGGTAGTCGAATGCCCCCCGGCGCATGGCCTCCACCGCCGAGCCCATGGAGCCCATGCCGCTGATGACGATCACCGGGGTGTGGGGGGTGTGCTCCTGCACGTAGCTGATGATCTCCAGGCCGTCGCCACCGGGCAGGCCCAGGTCGGTGATCACCATTTGGAAGCCATGGTTGCGCAACAATTCCATGGCCTGGATTTGGTCCCCGGCTTGGGTTACACGGTGGCCATCGGCGCTCAGGGCTTCGGCCACCAACTGGGACTGGCCCCGGTCGTCTTCCACCAGCAGGATGTGGTTTATGGGCGTCACGGGAGGGTTACGTCCCTGGAGCCAGGAGCCGCCGCGGGAAGGGTGGGGCCTGGTCCTGGAGTTCGGACGGCTTGGCGCAATGCTGGCCTGGCCCGCTCCGGACCGGAGTCGCCAGAGAAGATAGGGCGAGGTTCGCCCTGGCCAGGTTCCGCCCGGCCAGACCATGAGAGATGATGGCCTCGAACCGGGCCATCCCTCCGGCTAGATGGCGGGTGAGGCTGCCAAACCAATCTCGCGGTGGCGCCTGATGCACGGTGTCGAAGTCTCCTCGAGGTGGTGGCAGGCATGCGACTATGTTCTTTTAATATATTTGATCAGCTATGCCAAGTGAATAGACGATGCTGGGGGTTGAGGGGCGGGTGGGCGTGGCGCCTTTGACGGGCTTTGGCATCTCGCTTGCAAGTTATTCTAGTCAGGTTGCGCCCTACGGTAAGCAACTCTCCCAACAGGGGCAGGCAGGGAGGGTGAATTCGTAGAGGCGCAACCGGTTTTTTTGCCCCGCGTCGCCCCAAATCCTTGGACCTATCCCCAAATATTCTTAAGTTATAGCATGATAGCTTATTAGCGATTGTCAGTAGTCCTGATCGCCTCCTGGTCCATTCTTCTTGGGCAATCATAGGGAGGGCGGGAGCGCGGAAGCAAGTTAGGTAATTATGGCCCGATTTAAGTCGGGCTAAAATTCCCGAAAAAGCAATTGGCGCATCATCGGGCTAAATGTACCGAAATTAGCGGTCAGCAGTGCAGGAGCTGGCGAGCGGTGTTGACGAAGCAATCCATGCCGCTGAGCTTATCCAGGAAGGCCGCGACTCCGGCCTTGGCGCAGAGGCTGGGCATGCGGGGATCGCCATGGGCGCTAAGGACCATTATCGGCGGCATGTGGCCGCCCGGTTCGGCCATGGCCTGGCAGAGTTCCAGGCCATTGCCATCGGGCAGGCGCACATCCACCACCACCAAGTCGGGCCGCCGCAGGGAAGCGGACCACCAGCGGTGGGCCTCGCCGCAGTCGGCGCAATGGACCACTTCCATACCCTCGGACCCCAACAGCGCCCGATAGAGCGTGGCGGTGTCGGGGTCATCCTCGACCAGAAGCACCAGGGGCAGTACGCAGGTCAAGACGCGGCCTCCAGAATCACGGTGAAAACGGTGCCCTTGCCAGGTTCGCTTTCCACCTCGATGTCGCCCTGGTGCAACTTGACGATCTCCTGCACCAGGCTCAAACCAATGCCCAGGCCCTCCAGCCGGCCGGTGCCGCTGACGTCGGCCCGGTAGAACCGGTTGAAGATCTTGGCCATGTTCTCCCGGGCGATGCCTTTGCCCGAATCGGCCACGGTCAGGACCACCGCCGCCTCGCGCTGGGAGAGCGAAACCTCCACCCGGCCATTCGCTACGTTATATTTGATAGCATTCAGCAACAGGTTGTCTAGTAGCTGGATGATTTTTTCTGAGTGTCCCTTAATCATCACCGGACCGGGAGGGACTTGGTCCAGGATGATCCGCACTTGCTTCTCCTGGGCCGCCAGACGCAGGTTCTCGGCCTCGGTGCGGATCAGGGCCGCCAGGTCCAGGGGGGTCAGGGGGTACTGGTCCTTGAAGTTGCTCAGACGGGCCAGCTCCAGCAGGTTGTTGATTTGGCGCTCCATCTTGAGCAGGTTGCGCCAGCACACCTGCAGGTATTCCGCCTGTTCCTCGGGCTTGACCCGTTGCTGGATGATGAGCTGGAGGAAGCCCTTCAGGGAGACCAGGGGGGTCTTCAGCTCGTGGCTCAGGGTGGTCAGGAACTGGTCCTTGAGGTTCTCCACGCCCTTGATCTCCTCCAACGCCCGTTCCAGGGCGGCGGATTTGCGCACCAATTCATCCACCAGCCTCCGGGTCTGGGACACGTCGCGCAGCATCACCCCCGCCGCCCAGACCTGGCCTCCCGGAGCCTGCTCCAGCGAGACGCTGGCCTCAACCTCGATCATACCCCGGGCGGAGGCGATTTTGCCGGGCAGAAGACCCCGCGAGCGGGATAAAACCTGGTTCCAGGGCAGTTCCAAGGTGATGAACCGCGAGGCTGGCCGCCCCACCACCTCGGACTTGAGCTGGCCAACCGTCCGGCAGAAGGCCTGGTTGGCGTCCAGGATGGCCTCGTTGTGCGGGGCCAGGGAGACGAACATGTCCGGCGCGGCGTCGAAGAAGCGACGATAGAGGCTTAGGTAGTCCACCAGGGCCTCGCGCAGGATCTGAATGGCCAGGCCCAGGCGGCCCAGTTCGTCCAGTTGCTGGGGCATGTCCGGCAAGCCCGCCGGTTCGCCCAAGGCCATGCGCTGGCACGACTCCAGCAAGATGTCCACCTGGCGCTCCAGACGCCGCTGCCAGAGCAGGCCGCCCAGGACCGCGCCGCCGGCGGCGACCAGCACCGCCGCCAGCCGCAGCCAAACCTCCTGGGCCAGGTCGGCCGGGCCGCCAGCGGCCAGCGCGGGCCGGCCCAGGCGTCGCCCCAGGCCCAGCAACAGGGCCAGGGGAAGCGCCACCAGGGCCGCCA
>JAIUYB010000420.1 GCA_020216625.1 Desulfarculus sp. | reverse complement strand
GGGCCTTGCGGGACGAAATCGGCCTGACAGGCACGAAATACGGCTGCGGTCAGGCGCTGTGCGGAGCCTGCACGGTGCTGGTGGACGGCCAGACCGTCAATTCCTGCCTGATGCTGGCCGTCCAGGCCACGGGCAAAGCCATCGTCACCATCGAGGGCCTGGCCGACGGCCCCCGGCTGCACCCCATCCAAGAGGCCTTCGTGGAGCTGGGGGCCATCCAGTGCGGCTTCTGCTCGCCGGGCATGATCCTCTCGGCCAAGGCCCTTCTGGACGCCAATCCCGCCCCCAGCGAGACGGAGATTCGCCAGGGCCTGAGCGGCAACCTCTGCCGCTGCACCGGCTACCAGAAGATCGTCCAGGCGGTGGATGCGGCCGCCCGCACCCTGCGCGGGGAAAGGACGGTGGGCTGATGGCGCAGCAATTGGACGTGATCGGCTCCCGCGCCCCGCGCCTGGACGCTCCGGCCAAGGCCACCGGCCAGGCCGTCTTCGCCGACGACCTGTCTTTCCCCGGCATGCTGCACGGTGCGATCCTGCAAAGCCCCCACCCCCACGCCCGGGTTTTGAGCGTGGACGCCTCGGCCGCCCGCCGCCTGCCCGGGGTTAGAGCGGTGATCACCGCCGCCGAGGTGGGGGCGGTGAAATACGGCGTCAGCCCGGCCCGCTACGACGAGACGCTGTTCGCCACCGACAAGGTGCGCTACGTGGGCGACGAGATCGCGGCGGTGGCGGCGGTGGATCTGGCCACCGCCCTGGAGGCCCTGGCCCTGATCAAGGTGGACTACGATCCTTTGCCGGCGGTCTTCGACCCCCTGGAGGCCCTGGCCCAGGGCGCGCCGGTCATCCACGACGAGTTTCCCGGCAACGTCTGCGCCGAGGTGCATCAGGAGTTCGGCGAGGTGGAGGCGGCCCTGGCCAGGGCCGACTACGTGCGCACCGACAGCCTGAAGAACAAGCGCCAGGACGGCGGCTTCATCGAGACCCACTGCGCGGTGGCGGTGCCGGACCTGAACGGCCGGGTGACGCTTTACAGCGCCACCCAGGTGCCGCACTACGTGCAGCGCAACGTGGCCATGGTCCTGGGCCTGGAGCTGTCCAAGCTGCGGGTGGTCAAGCCCTACGTGGGCGGCGGGTTCGGCCCCAAGGCCGAGGCCACGCCCTTGGATTACTGCTCCACCGCCCTGGCGTTGCGCACCGGCAAGCCGGTGAAGATGGCCTACACCCGGGAGCAGGTCTTCCTGCACAGCCGGGCGCGTCACCAGTTCATCCATGAGATGACCACCGGCGTGACCAGGGACGGCAAGCTGTTGGCCTTGAAGCACCGCGCCATCCTGGATGGCGGGGCCTACACCAGTTTCGGCATCGCCACGGTCTACTATTCCGGATCGCTGTTGGGCGGCCCCTACCGCCTGGCCAACATGAAGTACGACGGTCTGCGGGCCTTCACCAACAAGCCGGCCTGCGGAGCCCAGCGTGGCCACGGCGGGGTCATCGCCCGGGCGCTCTTTGAGCGCCAGTTGGACCTGATCGCCAAGGAGCTGGGCATCGACCCGGTGCGGATGCGGCTGGACAACATGATGGAGGTGGGAGACGTCACCTGCAACGATCTGAATATGTCCAGCCTGGGCATGCGCGAGTGCATCGAGGCGGTGCGCGACGGCTCGGACTGGGGGGCCAAGAAAGGCAAGCTGCCCAGGGGCAAGGGCATCGGCGCGGCCTGCGGCTTCTTCGTCTCCGGCGCGGGCTATCCCATCTACCGCTCCGAGACCTATCACTCCACCGTGACCCTGAAGGTGGACGAGGACGGCGGCGGGGTCAAGGTGCTCTCGGCCAGCGCCGAGATCGGCCAGGGCTCGGACACGGTGCTGGGCATGATCGCGGCCGAGAGCCTGGGGGTGCCGCTGGAGCTGGTGCGGGTGGAGTCGGGCAGCACCGACTTCGGCGTGGACCTGGGGGCCTACTCCTCGCGCCAGACCCTGATGAGCGGCCACGCCTGCCGCGACGCCGCCCTGATGGCCAAGGGCCGCATCCTGAGCAGCGTGGCGGCCGAGCTGGGGGTGAACCCCGCGGACCTGGACTTCAGGAACGGGGTGCTGGTCAGCCGGGGCCCGGACCTGGACATCGCGCCGTTGCGCACCCGCTATCGCAAAGAGCATCGCGGCTGGCCCAACCTGCCCGACGGCGAGGGCCTGAGCTTCGCCGAGGCGGCGCGCATCGCCTTCCTGGCCCAGGGCAGCATCGTGGGCACCGGCCAGTACAAGCCGCCGCAACTGGGCGGCAAGTACAAGGGCGCGGCGGTGGGCACCAGCCCGGCCTATGGCTGCTCGGCCCAGGTGGTGGAGGTGGCGGTGGACCTGGAGACCGGACAGGTGCGGGTGGAGTCCATCACCGACGCCCACGACTGCGGCCGAGCCATCAACCGCACCGCGGTGGAGGGCCAGATGGAGGGCTCCATCTCCATGGGCCTGGGCGAGGCGCTGTTCGAGGAGGTGAAGTTCGACCAGAAGGGCCGGGTGGTCAACCCCAGCCTGGGCGAGTACCACCTCCCCACCATCCAGGACATGCCGGCCATGAAGTGCATCGTGGTGGAGAGCGACGAGCCCAACGGACCCTTCGGGGCCAAGGAGGTGGGGGAGGGGGCCATCATGCCCACCATCCCGGCCATCCTGAACGCGGTCTTTGACGCCACCGGCGCGGTGATAACCGAGCTGCCCCTGACCCCGGAGCGGGTGCTCCGGGCCATCAGGCAGGCCCAGGCCGAAAAAAAATAAGGCACTAGCCGGCCCTGAGGGCCGGCGGGAGGCGCGAGCCATGGCCGTCATCACCATCTCGCGGCAGGTGGGCAGCCTGGGCGACGAGGCGGCCCAAACGCTGGCCGCGGAGCTGGGCTATCACCTGGTCACCCGTGAGGACATCCACGCCCTGGCCGCCGGGCACGACCCCAAGTTCGCCCGCGACGTTCAACGCCTGGAGGACGAGGGCCATCCCGGATTCTGGGAGAAGCTTCTCCTGGGCATGCCCTACTATCATTCGCTCTACGCGGCGGTGATCTGCGAGTTGGCCGGCCGCGACCGGGTGGTGATCATGGGCCGGGGGGCCCAGGTGGTGCTCAAGGGCATACCCCATATTTTGCGGGCCAGGGTGGTGGCCCCGGCCGAGGTCCGGGCGGGGCGGATCATGGCCGCCCTGGGGCTGGAGCGCGGCGCGGCCGAGCAATATCTCCACCACCAGGATCACGAGCGCCGGGAGCTGGTGCGCCAGGTCTTCCGCCAGGACCCCCGTGACTGGGGGCTCTACCATTTGGTCATAAATTCCGGCGATCTGGACGTCGACGGCGTGACCGCCATCC
>JAIUYB010000419.1 GCA_020216625.1 Desulfarculus sp. | reverse complement strand
CAAGAGGAGCGCCGCCAGGCCCTGGACCTGCTGCCAACCCCGGAGCGGGTGGGCGCGGCCGACGCCTTCAGCGGCCGCCTGTCCAGTCCGGAGGCCGCCGCCCATCTGGCCGCGCTGCTGGCCCAGCCGGAGTGGCGCAGGCTCTCGCCAACCTCCCTGGAGGCTTACGCCGCCTGCCCTCTGGCCTGGTGTTTGGGGCGGCTGTTGCGCCTGGCCGAACCCGAGACCCCCACCTTGGACCTGGAGGCGGTGGGGGAGGGCGATTGGGTCCACCGCGCCCTGGCCTTGTACTTCAGCCAAGACGCCCTGGCTCCCCCGCGCGATCCGGAGGACCCCGGCCCGCGCCTGGCGGCCTGTCTGGATCAGGCCGAGGCGGCCCTGCGCCTGGCCGGCCGGGCTGGGCACCCCAGCGTGAACCAGGCCCGGCGCGAGGTGCTTCTGGCGGGGCTGACCGAGGTGCTGCGGGGCGAGGAGGAGGCCCTGCTCGGCTGGCAGGTGGTGGGCCTGGAGCGCGAGTTGGACCAGAGCGGCCTTACCATAGCCGTGGACCAGGGGCCGCCGCTCAGCTTCAGGGGCTGCATCGACCGCCTGGAGCGCGGCGCCGACGCGGTGCGGGTCACCGATTACAAGCACACCAACAACCAGGCTAAATTGCGCCAGCAGGCCTATCCGCCGGAAAAGCCGCCCAGTTCGCCAGTGACAGAGCTTTCGTTCTTTCAGCTGCCCATCTACCTGGCCGCCGCCGCCCAGGCCTTGGGCTGGCCCGAAGGTGGCATCCAGGGCCGCCTGGTCAACACCAAGCGGCCGGTGGAGAAGGTGGTGCCGACCCGGGTCATGTTGCCGGGTGACGCCTTCTTGACCAGCGACCCCGGCCGTCGAGCGGAGTTGGCCCAGAGCGGCGAGATCAATCTTTTCAACACCGTGGCCGACCTCTGGGGGCGTCTGGCGGGCGGGGACTTCGTGGCCCGGCCGGAAAAAGAGCAGTGCGGATATTGCCCCTATGGCCTGGTTTGCCGGGCCCGGGTGCTGACGCAAGGCCCGGACCAGGCCGGGGAGGGCGAGAATGCCTGATAACCGGCCGGAAATGCAAGCCCTGGTGGGCAACCTCTGTCTGACCGCCGGGGCCGGGGCGGGAAAGACCTATCACCTGGTAGGGACCTACCTGGGTTTGTTGGCCGGGGAGGGCGGGGCGGAGCCCCTGCCGCCCGAGGCCATCGTGGCCATCACCTTCACCGAAAAAGCGGCCCTGGAGATGCGCCAGCGGGTGGCCCAGGCGGTGGGCTCCCTGGCCCGGGAGGGCGCGCCGGGGCCGGACTGGGGCGCGCTGCTGGCCCGGGTGGAGTGGGCCCCCATCAGCACCATCCATAGCTTCTGCGCCCAGCTCCTGCGCGAGCACGGCGCGATCTTGGGCCTGGACCCGGAATTCGCGGTGCTGGACCAGGATGCCTACGCCGAGCTGGTGGCCGAGGTCATCGCCGACCACCTGCGCCCCTTATTGCGCGAGGCCCGGCCTGGTCTGCTGCGCCTGTTGCGCGACTGGTCCCTGGGGGCGCTCTCCGAGCGTCTGGCCGGGCTGTTGGGCCAGTTGGCCACCCAGGGCCTGGGCATCGACCAAGCCCGCGCCGCCAGCCTGGCCGCCCACGACGCCGCCCTGGCCACCGGCCCCGATCTGGCCCGGCAGGTGGAGTCGGCGGTGGCGGAGATGGCCCGGGAACTGGCGGCGGGAAACTTAAACCGATCTGCTCAGTTTGCTGACAAGATACTGCAACTTAACGATATTATCACCACAAATCCCGGCGGTCTCTGGGGGGGAGAAGGCCCGGACCCCGCGATTATGAGCCGGGTGCTGGCGCTGTTGGGCGGCAACTGGGGCAAGGCCAAGACCCTCAAGGACGCGGCCCTGACGGCGGCCCAGGGTCTGGCCGAGTTGGCGGCGGTGCCGGAAGCCCGTCAGCGGGTGGAGGACCTCCTGGACCTGGCCCAGGGCGTGGCCGCGGACCTGGAGCGAGAGTTGCAACGGCGCGCCGCCCTGTCCTTCGACCACCTCCTGCTGCGGGCGTTGGAGCTGCTGGAATCCCAGGCCCTGGTGCGAGAGGCCCTGCGCGCCCGCTTCCGGGCGGTGCTGGTGGACGAGTACCAGGACGTGAACCCGGTGCAGGGCCGCCTGGTCCAGCGCCTCACCGGCCTGGAGCAGCCTGGCGACGGGCGGGTGCGCTGCCTCTTGGTGGGCGACCGCAAGCAATCCATCTACGCCTTCCGGGGGGCGGACCTGACCGAGTTCGGCCGGGTTATGCAAAGTTTCGCCAGCGGCGTGGGCCGCCTGGAGGCCCTGCCCCACAACTACCGCTCGCGACCGGAGCTGGTGGAGTTCTTCAACCGCCTGTTTCCGGCGGTGTTCTCCGGCGACGACCTGGAGGACGAGGCGCCCGGGGCCTTTGTCCACTGGGCCGACCACGACCAGCAAACCGCCAAAGCCAGCTACGACCCCACCTCCCAACCGGTGCTGGAGGTGCTGGAGATTTCCAGCCTGGCCCCGGAGAAAGACAAGCTGCCTCTGGCCACCTGGCGGCGGCTGGAGGCCCGGAACCTGGCCGCCCACCTGGAAAAGCTCTTGGCCTCCGGCGCGCGTCCCGGCGACATCGCGCTGCTTTTCCGCAAGCTTAGCCAGGTGGACATCTACGAGCAGGCCCTGCGCGAGGCTGGTTTGGATTTCTACACCGTGCGCGGCCGGGGTTTCTACGCCTGCCAGGAGATCGGCGATCTGCTGCTGGGCCTGCGGACGGCCCTGGACCCGGCCGACGACCTGGCCCTGGCCGGTTGGCTGCGCTCGCCCGGGGTGGGCCTCAGCGACGAGGCCCTGATCTGGCTGGCCCAACCCGCTCCCGGCCCGGCCCTGGGTCTGAATCGGGCCCTGGCCCAGGGGCTGGAGCTGCCGGACTGGCTGGGGCCGGAACAGGCCGAGGCCTGGCGGGCGGCCCGGCGATCCCTGGGGCGTCTGCGCCCTCTGGCCCGGCGGCTGACCCCGGCCGAGCTGGTCGAGGAACTGCTGACGGCTGGCGACCTAGTGCCGCTCTTGGCGGGCGGGGCGGGGGGTGAGCAGAAGATCGCCAATCTGCGCAAGCTGATGGAGAGCGCCCGCGCGGCCGGTCAGGGCGGGGTGGAGGGCTTTGTCCGCGACCTCCAGGCCCTGGTGGATTCTCCCCCGGATGATGCCCAGGCCCCGCTTTTGGGCGAGGGCGCGGACGTGATCCGCCTGATGACCATCCACCAGGCCAAGGGCCTGGAGTTCCCCATCGTGGTCCTGCCCGACCTGGACAGCCCGCCGGGCGGCGGCGGGGGCCCCTTGGCCCTGGG
>JAIUYB010000418.1 GCA_020216625.1 Desulfarculus sp. | reverse complement strand
ACCAGCACCCCGGACCCAACTCCGGCCGGCGCGCCCAACCTCTCCACCGCCGCCGAGCCCCCGGACCTGAGCCCGGCCCAGGCCCAGGCCCTGCGCCAGCGCCTCCAGGCGGCCCTGGCCCAGGTCCTGGCTGGCGACCTGCGCAAGCAGGTGTTGGCCACCAACCAGGCCGACAACGCCGTGGGCGCCAGCTGGCAGCCCATGGCCGACCTGTTGGGACGGGTCAACACCCCCTACACGCAGCGCTACCTCCAGCGCAGGGCCGGCTAGGCCGGCGGCGGGAGCCAGGCCGCCGGCGCGGAATAGGCCGATGCTAGTCATCCCTCCCAGCCATCAGGTGCTTTTCCTGCCCTCGGGGCCGGAGGTGATGGCCAACCTGGAGCTGGCCGGCCGCACCTGCTACAAGTCCGAGCACCGCATCACCCCCGACTCGGCCGCCAGCTTCGTGCGGGCCATCATCAAGAGCGGCCACCACAGCGTCATCGAGCACGCCTCGATCACGGTGCGCTTTGTCTGCGACCGGGGGGTGAGCCACGAACTGGTGCGCCACCGCCTGGCCGCCTACAGCCAGGAATCCACCCGCTACGCCAACTATGGCCAGGAACGCTTCGGCCGAGAGATCACCGTGATCCGCCCCCTGTTCTGGCCGCGGGGCAGCGCGGCCTACGCCCGCTGGGAACGGGCCATGCGGGAGGCGGAGACGGCCTATCTGGAGCTGTTGGACCTGGGAGCCAAACCCCAGGAGGCCCGGACGGTGCTGCCCAACAGCCTCAAGACCGAGATCGTCATGACCGCCAACCTGCGCGAGTGGCGACATGTCTTCAACCTGCGCTGCGCCCAGCCCGCCCACCCCCAGATCCGCGAGATCATGCTGCCGCTGTTGGCCGAGCTGTCCCAGGGCCTGCCGGTGATCTTCGAGGACCTGGCCCAGCGTTTCGCCCCCGAGATCCAGAGCATGGCCCTCCTGCGCCAGGAGCTGGACCAGCCCCCGGAGGCCTGACCGTCGGCGGGATAATTATCGGCTAGTAGCGTGGCTGGGCGCCGATGGGAGGCAGCAGGAGGTTGCCGTCGGGGTCGCGGGGGGGATTGTCCGAGGGCGGAGGCAGCTTCTCCGGCGGCACGATCGGCTCCAGGGGCAGGGCGGGAATGATCGGCGGGCCGGTCAGGACCACCGGTGGGGGAGGAGGCGTGGCGCCTTCCTCATAGGCCTTGATCACCTCTTGCAGCCACATCCGCCGCACCCGGGCCGCCTTGCGCAGATCCTGGGTGTAGGCTTTCTTCTCCGCGGCGTGGAAAGCGTAATAGGCCTCGCGATAGCGGCCGTCGTCCAATAGATCCTGGGCGTAGCGGAAAAGCTGCTGGGACTCGCCCATGCCCAGGTAGCGCTCCTCGATGGCGCGGGTGGAGGAGGGCTCGGTGCCGCTGGAGCAGCCGCCCAACAGCAGCAGGAGGGCCAACCAACCCAGGGTGTGGTGCGGTGCGAGCTTCATGCAACACTCATCGGCAGCCGGAGGGCGGGACTTGAAAGGGTTGGCTCAACGCCGGATGCTGATGGCCGCGGCGGCGTCGCGGCAGACCGAGCGCCCGCCCTCGGAGACGCAGACCACCGACCAGAACCACATGAACAAGGCCATGGCCGCCACACCCAGGCCCAGCCAGACCACCGCCGTGCGCGGCACCCGGCCAAACAGCACCGCCCGGGCCAGGCGGCGGCACTTGTCGGCCGAACCAGCCGCCTCGAGTTCTGGCAACTGGCACTGGGCTCCGTCCTTGCCAAAGTAGCGCATGGTTGCTCCCTGTGGGGCGCCAGGGGCGGAAAAAGTTTGGATCCCTGAGCGCCACTATAGGGGACTTTGGCGCAATCCGCAAGCAATACTATATTTTATCCAGCTAATTCAGTTTTTCAGCGCCGCCACAGGCTGCATAGCGTTCGTCCGGCGTAGAGGGTCTTTTCGTGGGTCATGGCCTCGGGCTTAAAGTGGGGGCCATAGACCAAAAGCCGCCCCCGCCAGAGGTCTGGCAAGAGGTTTTCCAGCCAGGTCAATGGCTTGTCCGGATAGATGAACAGCAGGTCGTAGGGGCTGAGGTCCACCTGGCGCAGGTCGCCCTGGATGAAACCGGCCCGGGTTAGGCCCAACTCGGCGGCCAGGCCCCGGGCCACGGCCACCAGCTCGGGATCGGCTTCGATTCCGGTGGCTTGGGTGTAAAGCGCCGCCAGGAGCACCGCCCGGCCGTCGCCGCTGCCCAGGTCGGCGAAATGTTGGAAGCGCCCCAGGTCCAGGGCCGCGAACAGCTCGGCCAGCTCCTCGGCCACCGAGCAGGCCCACATCCCGGCCGGGGTCATCTTGTAGGGCTCCTCCAGGGAGGCCTGGAAACGGCCCACCGCCCCCAGCACCGCCGCCACGTCCGCGGGAGAGGGGGGGGAGGATGGAGAGGAAGAGGGGGGGAAAGGCATGTGGGGGAACCCTTTTGGGGGCCCAAAAGGGTTCCCCCACACCCCCTCCTAAATGGCCGAGGGGGGCAAGTAGGCGATCTTAGGGCGCGTTCCGTTATGCCTGGTAGCCCATGAGCATCTGGTGGTCCACCTTCAGGCAGCGATCCTGCACCACCAGCACCCCGCAGACCCGGGCGTAGGCCGCGGCCTCTTCGTTGCGCACTCCCTGTTGGAGCCAAAGACACTTGGCCCGGGCCGCCACCGCCTGGCGGGCGATCTCCGGCGCGTGCTCGCTGGAGCGAAAGACGTCCACGATGTCCACCGGCTCGGGGATGGAGGCCAGGTCGGGGTAGCACTTCTGGCCCAGGATGGTTTCGGCCTTGGGGTTGACCGGGATGATCCGGAAGCCGCGCTGTTGGAGATAGGCCGCCACCCGGTGGCTGTCACGGGCGGGATCGGGGGAGAGCCCCACCACCGCCACCACCCGGCACTGGCCCAGCAGGTCCTTGATGTGCTCGGGCTTGGGATTGGGGCTGGGCGCGGGATTGGCTTGCATGTCGGTCTCCGGCGTGGGTGTGACCTGATGTTACCATCGCCAGGCCGGGGCCGGCAAATCCGGGGGCGCGGCGCGGGGCTCCAGCACCCGCTGGATCAAGGCCAGGCGCAGGCCCAGGCGGCGCGATTCCTCCTGGTCCAGGCCGGCGGTGAGGATCGGCAGCCAGACCGCGCCGCCCCCGGGCAGGTGGCGCAGCAGGGCGTGGAGGGTCAGGGCGGATTCCGCGCCGGGTGGCGCTGGCGGTAGGGGACAGGCGGCGCAATTCGGCGCGCCCTCCCCGCGCGCCTCCTGCTCGCGGCAATGGGCGCAGTCCAGGGCGGGGTAGTCCACCCGGGCGCGCAGGAAGGACTCCAGGGCGTTCAGCT
>JAIUYB010000417.1 GCA_020216625.1 Desulfarculus sp. | reverse complement strand
CGTCGCGGGAGACGCGCCCCTCCTCGGCGGCCCGCCCCGGGCCGGGCCGGCTCGGCGGCCGGGGCCCTGGGCGGAAAAGCGGGGCTGGAGGTATGGCGCGCCTGGCCGAATTCAATGTATGATGGGCCCAAGGCTGGGCTTTCGCCTGGAGGCAACCGGGAACAAGGCCGGCCGCGCACGACCGTTAATACCCCCTTGACAGCGCCACTTCCACCAGCATACCTTTTCCGTATGCCTGACATATATTCCATATTATGGAGCAAAAGGGTGGCGGCATGACCGACAAGGATCCCAAAACCTCGCTGGAAAAGGCCCTGGACGTGTTGGAGGCGGTGGGCGCGGGGCGCAACGTGGGCCTGCACGCCTTGACCCAGGCCACCGGCTATCCACCCAGCACCGTGCACCGCTTGTTGAAGATTCTGGGCCGCCGCCGCTACGTGCGCCAGGACCCGGCCACCAGCAAATACCAGCTTTCGCTAAAGGTTCTGGAGCTGGCCTCGCTGTTGCGCGAGGGCATGGGCGTGATCGAGGTGGCCCGCCCGGTGATGAAGTCGCTGATGGAGGCCACCGGCGAAACCGTGAACCTGGTGGTTTTCGAGGGCAACGAGGCCGTCTACGTGGAGCAGGTGGCCAACCCGCAGTCGCTGTTGCGCATGTTCACCCGGGTCGGGGCCCGCACTCCTCTTTATTGCTCCGGGGTGGGCAAGGCCTTCCTGGCCGCCCAGAGCGACGATCGCGCCCTGGGCTATTTCCAGGCCCAGGACAAGGTGCGCCACACCCCTCGCACCATCTTGAACAGCGAGGGGTTCATCCAGGAGCTGGAACGCACCCGCGAACGGGGCTACGCCCTGGACAACGAGGAGATGGAGACCGGGGTGGGCTGCGTGGCGGCGGTGATCGCCAGCAACGGCAACGTCCTGGCTGGGCTGTCCATCTCCGGACCGGCCAGCCGCATCCTGGCGGACGGCGGTGAACGCATGGGCCAGGCGGTGCGGGCGGCGGCGGTGGAGATTTCGCAAAAGGCGTCTTTCCTGAGCGGCGCTTCGGCCGGCTTCTAGACAAATGAAGATTCACCGACCGCGGGATGACGATAACGCCGGGCGGGCCAGGCTCGCTTGAGGGAGGTTTTGATGGACCAGTCTGTGATCGAGCGGTTCGCGGGGATCGTGGGTTCTGGGCAGGTGTTGAGTTCGGCGGTGGACCTGGCGTTGTACGGTCAGGACGCGTATCTGGTGAAGGGGCTGCCGGACCTGGTGGTGCTGCCTGGGAGCACCGAGGAGGTGAGCCGGGTGATGGCGTTGGCCAAGGAGCTGGGCCTGCCGATCATCGCCCGGGGTGCGGGCAGCAATCTGACCGGCGGGGTGGTGCCGGTGCGGGGCGGGGTGGTGATCCATCTTTCGCGTCTCAACCAGATTCTGGAGATCGACGCGGTCAATCGTCTGGCGCGGGTGCAGCCGGGGGTGATCACCCTGGACCTGCAGAACGCGGTGGCCAAGACCGGCCTGCAATACGCGCCGGACCCGGCCAGCCAGAAGACCAGCACCCTGGGCGGCAACCTGGGGGAGAACGCGGGCGGTCCGCACTGCCTGAAGTACGGGGTGACGGCCAACCACATCCTGGGGGCGCGGTTGGTGCTTTATGACGGTACGGTGGTGGAGGTGGGGGGTGACACCCAGGATCTGCCGGGCCTGGACTTGATGGGTCTCTTGGTGGGCAGCGAGGGTACGCTGGGGGTGGTGACGGAGATTACGCTGCGCCTGATCGCCCAGCCGGAGGCGATCAAGACGCTTCTGGCGGTGTACTCCACCCTGGAGGACGCGGTGGACACGGTCAGCGCGGTGATCGCCGACGGGATCGTGCCGGCCACGCTGGAGATGATGGACAACACCGTGATCCAGGCGGTGGAGGACAGCATGGCGGCGGGCTATCCGCGGGACGCGGCGGCGGTGCTGATCATCGAGCTGGACGGCTTGCAGGACGGGATGGAGCGCCTGAGCGGTCGGATCATGGAGATCTGCCAGCGGCACAAGGTGCGCGAGGTGAAGGCGGCCAAGGACGCGGCGGAGCGGATGAAGCTGTGGGTGGGCCGGAAGGGCGCCTTCGGGGCCATCAGCCGGCTGCGTCCCAGCTACCTGGTCTGCGACGGGACGGTGCCGCGGACCAAGCTGCCGGCGACCTTGAAAAAGGTGATGGAGTTGGCGGCGCGGCACCAGCTCAGGGTGGGCAACGTCTTCCACGCCGGCGACGGGAACCTGCATCCCCTGATTCTGTTCGACGTGCGCGACCCGGAGGAGCTGAAGCGGGTGAACGCGTTGGGCAGCGCGATACTGAAGCTGTGCGTGGAGATGGGCGGGACCATCAGCGGCGAGCACGGGATCGGGGTGGAGAAGCTCAAGGAGATGGGCTTCATCTTCGGTGCGGCGGACATCGAGTTCATGCGGTCCTTGAAGCGGGCCTTCGATCCGGCGGGTCTGATGAACCCGGGCAAGGTTCTGCCCGAGCCGGCGTCCCTGGCGGCCTAGGTTTCATAAGGCCTGGTCATCGCGAGGAGGCAAACGGCGTGGCGATATCATGCCTTGCCGGAGTCCGGAGATTGCTTGGCTCTCGCTCGCGATGACGTGGTGGAATTGGCATCTCCTCGGCGAGTGCATGAATGCTGGCGCGGTGACGCCAGCATGGGCTCAGGAAAGGTGCTGTGATGCTGAACATCGGACAACTGGAGGCGATCTGCGGTTCCGCGGGGGTGGTGGCCGACGCGGCGTCCCTGGAGGCCTACCGGATCGACGGGATCAAACCCCAGGCGGCGGTGCTGCCGTCCAGCCTCAAGGAGGCGGCGGAGGTGGTGCGCCTGGCCAACGCCGAGAAATTCCCGCTGGCCATCCTGGGCGGTGGCAGCCTGGCGGGCATTGGCGGGGCCTTGAGGGGGGCGGAGGTGGTGCTGTGCACCCGTCGCCTGGACAAGGTCATCGACATGGACGTAGAGAACCTGACCGTGACCGCCCAGGCCGGGGTGCGCTTCGGGGATTTGCAGGACCTGCTTTCCGGGCTGGAGAACCGCTGCTTCTTCCCCCAGGGCGATCTGGAGAAGCAGGCGGAATACATGTGCTCGGGCCGGGACTACAAGGGCTCCTACCTGCCGTTGGACCCGCCGCTGGCCTCCGCGGCGACCCTGGGGGGGACGGTGGCCGGGGGGGTGACCGGGCCCATGCGGCTCAGGCACGGCCTGCCGCGGGACGTGCTGTTGGGGGTGCGCTTCATCTCGCCCACCGGGGAGATCATCGGCATGGGCGGCAAGGTGGTGAAGAACGTCAGCGGCTACGACGTGAGCAAGCTGATGATCGGCTCCCTGGGCTGCCTG